>DATNCZ010000490.1:0-3555 GCA_035553335.1 Gemmatimonadaceae bacterium | reverse complement strand
GTCGATGAGCTTGCGCTCGGATAGCAGCGCATCGCACAGCGCCTCCAGCGCGACCGGTGACACCGGCGCGGTGCTCGTCCGGAAGTTGCCTTCCTGGACCGGGTGTTCCTGATACGTCTGCATCATTGCGATAGTCTCTCGATCGACTGCGTGATCAACACGATGTATTTCACTTGTCCACGCTGGTCGACGTCACGAGGCTGCTGTCCGGTGGAAGCGTTGGATTCTGAGCGTGTATCTTCTCCCGGAGTTGCCGGTATATCGACTCGCTCAGGCCATGCTTCCAGTGCTGTGGAGTATCGGCAGCAATGTGTTCGTCCAGCATTCCTGTAAACATTTCTTCACCACTCCCGCCGTCGAAGAGCCCACCGCTTGGTACGGTGGCGCGCATTGACTTGTACATCTCCTGCACGAAGACCCCTTCGAGCTGGCTGGATACCTTGTGAAGCTTGGCATCCTGGGCAGCGGCGACGGGATCGGCCGGCGCACTGTTACGAACCGGTGCCGGCCCGCCGATCGGCGTCATCTGATGGTGACCTCGGCAGCGAGCGCACCTACTTCGCGCAGCGATTCGAAGATCGCAGCGATTTCGGATGGTGAGGTCTGAACCGCCTGCAACGCCGCGGCTACAGCCTGAACCGACGCTCCGGTTGCGACTCGTACGGCCTGGCTCCCAGCGCCAGCCCCGCCATCCGGTCCCGGAGGTGCGGCGGTTGCTGCCGATGGAGCCGCCGCGGCAGCGGCCGGACCACCGATCGTCAGCGTGACGCCTCCGTGGCTCACCACGGCTTCGCCAACTGTCATGTCACCCCCCGCGACGACGGTCCCGTCGCGGCCATCGATGACGAGCTTGTTGGACCGGTCTGGAGTGACCTTGAGATCCTGAATCTTGACGATGGTAGTCGCGCGGTCGCCCGTTGCCGGTAGCGTGAGCTCCACGGAGCCAGGGTCTTCCACCTTTGCGGTATTCGCGCCGATCGCCTGATTGATCGCGGCGACGATCTTGGTCGCGGTTCCGATGTCGGGCTCCTTCAACAGAAGTCGCGACGAATTGGCGAAGCTCGCCGTCGTCACCGAGCCTTCGAGCAGGCCACCGCTCGGGATGCGTCCCGACGTCTCTACAGTATTGAAGTCGCGCGAATTGATGTTGCCGTCGCTTATGACGATGGAGCCTTGTGCGGTTCCGACAGCCTGTGCGCCTGCATCGGTGACGAGTGGCGTCATCCACAGCGTTCCCCCGCGCAGCGAGCGAGCATCGCCCAGCGATGAGATGGTGATGTCGAACTTTCCGCCGGGCCGCAGATACGGTGATACTTCGGCCGTAACGAGAACCGCGGCGGCGTTACGCGTCCGCAGGGCTTCGGCGGGGATTTCGATGTCGAAGCGGCGCAGCAGGTTCGCGACCGACTGAACGGTCTGGCCGCCCTGCTGTCCACCGACGCCACGATCGCCAGTTCCGTCCAGACCAACAACGATGCCGTAGCCGAGCAGTCGTACGGGCATGGATCCGTCGGCCATCGTTATGTCGCGAATGCGCGCCGATTGCGCGCCTGCCTGGAACGCGAGCAGCGCGAAGCAACCCAGCGCTGTCGTGATAGTCTCGAGTATGCGCCTCACGGCCAGAACGCTCCAAGCAACCTGCCGATGATTCCGCTCTTCGCCTTGCCAAGCGGGCCTTCCGCCTGGTAGTCGAGGTCGGCGTCAGCCATGCGAAATGACTGAATGCTGTTGTCGGGTGCGACGTCCTGGACGCGCACCCAGCCGGTGAGAATAAGGTTGACCTTGCTCTCCTCGACCTTGATGATCTTGTTGCCCTTGAGCTGCATCACTCCGTTCGGCGCGATCGCAACCACGCGCGCGCTCATCTCGGTCGTGAGTCGATTGGTGCGGGCGTCCAGTCCGCTGTTCTGCGACTGGTTGTTGTTGTTGGAGTTGATTCCGTAGTTCTTGTTGCTCGTCGGCGTGTTGATGCCGAATCCGAGACCACGCTGACGGTTTTCCGTCGCGTTCACTTCCTTGTCGAGCGAGGTGAGGGTGTACTCGTCAACCAGCACGGTCACGATGTCGCCCAGATGGTAGTCTCTGCGATCCGAAAGCCACGACTGTCTGCCCGTTACGGCGGTCGACGTGAGCGGAGGCGTGCTCTGAGCTGATTGCGCTGCGGCCTGTCCTCCGGCGGGAGTCTGTGTTGCAGGTCGCGCCGCGTTGGTCGGTGCCTGCGCGCCCGCGACGGACGCGGATGCGCTTACAGCGCCTGCGCCTGCCGCGCCTGCGATTGCCGCGGATGCGATCGCGGCGAATGCGCGGGTGATTCTGTTTCTCATTACATCACCCTCACGGTGTTGGGTCCCGCGATTATGCCGCGCAGGCGCCGTCTGTTGTCGAGTCGTACATACACTTCGTCGCCCTTGCTGCCGCGACCGACGGCCGTTCCATGCATTCTGATTGCAACGCCCGGTACGGAGTAGATCACGTCGACCGCATCGCCAGCATTGACGAGATCGGGCTTGGCGACGCCAGGCTCCTGCAGAATCTCACCGGCGCGAATCACTCGGCGCGCGACCCATCCGGGTGCAACGCTCGTGGCCGCCGTCGGCGTGCTTCCATCGGTCAACGTCGTGTCGGCCCACTTGATGTCGGTGGCTGACAGGATCGTTCCACGCATGAGATCGCGCGCGGCGACGGGGACCTTGTTCGTGCCGCGACTGGATGACTGCGCGCGTGCGCTGTGCACGAAGCACATGAGTCCGGCCAGAAATGCGGCATTGTGTCTCTTCATTGTTATCGCATCAACGAGTTAGCGGTCTGCGCCATGTCTTCGCTGTTCTTGATCGCCTTGGAGTTGATCTCGTACGCGCGCTGAGCAGTGATCATGTCGACCATCTCCGTGACGATCTCGACGTTGCTGGACTCGAGGTAACCTTGCGCTATGCTGCCGTTACCGTTCTCGGTCGGCATGCCCCGGATCGGCTCGCCGGACGACGTGGTCTCGGTGAAGAGATTCTGTCCCATCGATTCCAATCCAGATGAGTTGGGGAAGCGCGCGAGCTCTATGCGACCGAGCTCCTGCGTTCCTCCAGCGGCGCTGGTCAATCCGTTCGCTGTAACGACACCGGTCTCGGAAACGGTGATCGACGTCGCTTCCTTCGGAACCCTGATCGGTGGCTGGATCGCGTAGCCCTGGCCCGTCACCAGCACGCCCTGATCGGAGACCTGAAGGCTTCCGTCACGCGTGTAGGCGGTGTTGCCGTTCGGCATCTGTACTTCGAAGTAGCCCTCGCCCTGAATCGCGAGATCCAGCGGCCGAGACGTCTGCTCGAGTGAGCCCTGAGAATCGATTCGCTGCACGGCGGTGAGACGCGTGCCCAATCCGACCTGGATGGCGGGAAGCTGCTCGGTGTCGCGCGATCCCAGCGTTGCCGGGCCCTGGAGGGTCTGGTAAAGCAAGTCTTCGAAATGTGCGCGGCTGCGTTTGAAGCCGGTCGTGTTGACGTTGGCAAGATTGTTGGCGATGACGTCGGTGCGCGTCTGCTGCGCCTGCATGCCTGTTGCTGC
>DATNCZ010000489.1:0-7450 GCA_035553335.1 Gemmatimonadaceae bacterium | reverse complement strand
GGACGGCCGCCCTCGTGGTGAAATTGGTAGACACGCAAGCTTGAGGTGCTTGTGCTGAAAGGCATCGCGGTTCGAGTCCGCGCGAGGGCATGAAGTAGTGGAGCAGGGCAGCATTGAGGGCGGTTTTGGTGGATCGGACGGCGCACTTGGGATCGTGTCCGCGATCATGCCACAGTAGCTCAGTGGTAGAGCACTCGATTCGTAATCGAGCGGTCATCGGTTCAATCCCGATCTGTGGCTCTTTTGAGTGAGCGTTGCGGGTGTAGCTCAGTTGGTAGAGCGCCAGCTTCCCAAGCTGGATGTCGTGGGTTCGAACCCCATCACCCGCTCCTGGTGCAAATTGTCGAATCACACTCGTTGACACGAATCGCCGCGCAGATACCTGCGCGGCGATTTTTGCGTTCGGACAACGCTCCGGACAGAAACGATCCCCGGACCAGCGCGATTCCTCGCACAGGCTTCAGAACCGTTTCACCAGCAATCCGCTCTTCACCAGAGAGTCGATAGCCGCGGCGTCATGTCCCGGCATCATGTGGAGCCCGGGATCGGCGGCATGGAGTTGATGGAGCCCCGCCAGCTCCTCTCGAACCTTGTCGCGATCCTCGCCGGCCACCCATGTCACCACCCGGGCCTTTTCTCGCCCCGACTCGATGTTTTCCATCTGCCACGCGACATCGCCCACGAACAGGAACTCCACCCCGTCGGCTCGGCGCACGTACACCATCTGGCTGCCCGGCGTGTGGCCTGGCGCCTTGATCAGCACCACGCCGGGAGCGACCGCGTCGTATCGGACATAGTCGAGCGGCCGATAGCCATCGAAGATGTTGCGCGGCAGATGCAGCGCGGCGAAAGGATCCGCCTTGAGGTTCGCATCGAGCTCGGCGACCTGTTCTCGCGTAAGGCGCGTGACGGCCAACAGTGCTTTCAGGTTCGGTTGAGCCAGCAAGCCGCCGACGTGGTCCGGATGCTCGTGCGTCACGAGGATCAGCGTTGCGCGGGCCAGCGCGCCGCTCATCCGTGAATACGCGGAGCTGTCGAACGACGTCGTGCCCATCGATTTGGCGATACCAGCGTTCAGTGCCGCATCGACGATCGCAGAGTGATCGCTGTACACCAGTTCGTACGACGACACCGGCAGATCAGTCTTCTGCCATCCGCCCCCCGCAACGACAATCGTCCTGGGCACCGACAGATGCGCCACGGTTTCGACGCGAATGAGCTGCGGCTTCTCCCCGGTTTGCGAATCTGCAAGCTGGCGCACGCGGGCGATGTCGATGGCATACCCAGCTGGCGAAGCCGTATGGCTTTCAACAAGGAGCCACCAGTATGCGGGGATGCTCACGACGACGATCACCAGAAGGCCGTAGCCTGCCCATCTCAGCCACTTCATGCCGCCCTCCGCTGCACGAGGATGAAACGCCCAAGCGACATCGTCGCGATGAAAAACAGCTTGCTGGTCATCAGTGCTCGACTCCATTCAGAAGGATGTCGGTGACGTACGCAGCCAGGTTGCTCAGCGTCTGCTGGCCGCCTTCGATTGCGTGGTACTTCTCGACCACTTCGTCGCGCATCTCCCTGGTCGGGAACACCGTGCGCATCTCGATCCGCGTAGCCGCACCGTCTGGCGCGAAGGTCAGAAGCGATTCGAAGGCGTTGGGGTCGCCGCGTGACTCTCCGTGTAGCAGCGCGATCCGCTCCGGCGGGGTGATCTCGGTCCAGGTGATCCACTCCTGGTAGTCCGTCCCATCCGGTCCGTGCATCACGAAGTCCCAATCCGCGCCCACGCGGAACTCGAACGCCCGCGTCGTGGTGGTGAACCCGTCCGGCCCCCACCACCGCGACAGATGCCGCACCTCCGTGAACGCCTCGAACACCAGCTCCCGCGGGGCATCGATGACCCGGGAGATGACGATCTCACGGTCGGCAGTCGCGGACTGCACCGACGCGTTCCCTCCTGTTGCTGCTGCCATTTGTCACTCCTCCCGCCTTCCACGTTTGAGATCCTGGACGTACGCATCCAGCCGGTCCAAGCGCTCGTTCCAGAACTGCTCGAATCCGCCTGTCCACTCGTGAAGCGGTCGCAGCCCGCGGGCGTCGAGTCGGTATAGTCGTTGTTTGCCCGCCTTGCGCTCGGTCAGCAGTCCGACCTCGCGAAGCACTCGCAGGTGCTTGGACGCCCCCGGCTGGGTCATCCCCAGCTCGTGGGCCAACTCCGTCACCGGACGCTCGCCCCCCCGCAAAAGCACCAGAATCTGTCGCCGCTGCGGCTCGGCGATCGCGTTGAAGACGTCCGACGTCGTCGCTGCTCTTGCCATGGCCCAATCATATGCCGATATCGGAATATGTCAAGACAGGAACGAGAATGGAGGGCAGGGAAATGCTGTAGAGGCTGCATTTCGTGGGTGCGAAACCGGTCGCCCGCTGGTTAAACCGCTCCGACGTGGCGGGCTCAAACGGGCGCGATTCGGTTGTGAATCCCGGGCGTGCGAAGACCTGCGAGGCATTCGCCATCCCCGGACGCGTCTCTATTGCGGGCGGAATCATGGCAGTCCATAATTGATCGATCACGGGATCGACCACCTTCCTGTGCACACAGGCCGAGTTGCGACCTCTTCACTCATGATGAGCGAGGTGCAGCGTGGTGCCGTCCGAGTCCATTGACGTAAGCTCCTCCGGGGAGCCGGCATCGACCGGCGCTCAATCGACTCAACCGCCGGGCGCTTCCACGCACGTTGGGCCCTACCGTATCGTTCGCCTCCTCGGCGAAGGCGGCATGGGCGTCGTGTATCTCGCAGAACAGGACGAGCCCGTTCGCCGCCAGGTGGCCCTGAAGATTCTCCGCCACGGGCTCAACACGAACGAGGTCGTCGCGCGCTTCCACGCCGAGCAGCAGACTCTGGCGATGATGGAGCACCCGAACATCACGCGAGTTTACGACGCGGGTGTCACCGAGTCGGGGTTGCCGTATTTCGTGATGGAGTACGTGGTTGGGCACACCATTACCGAGTATGCTGCAACGCATCGCCTCAGCATACGCGAACGCATCGATCTGTTCATTCAGGTTTGCCGAGCGGTACAGCACGCGCATCAGAAGGGAATCGTGCATCGCGACATCAAGCCGTCCAACGTCATCGTCACGGATGCGGACGGCGAGCCGCTGTGCAAGGTGATCGACTTCGGAATCGCGAAAGCCATCGCGCCGGCCCTCGCAAGCGCGCGCCTGACGATGACGGGCATGGCGCTCGGCACTCCCGCATACATGAGCCCGGAGCAGTTCCTGTCAGACGGGACGGACATCGATACTCGCGCGGACATCTACGCGCTCGGCGCGATGCTGTACGAACTGCTCGCGGGCGTGCTGCCGTTCGATTCCACAAAGTATTCCGGAGTGGCGGCGCTGCTGGCGCAGCACATAACCAACGACCCGCCACTACCGAGTGTGCAATTCGGTGGACTGCCAGCCGAGCAGCGTGCGATGCTCGCGGCGGAACGTCGCACCGACGCAACTACGCTGAGGCGCACACTTGCAGGCGATCTCGACGCTGTCATCATGGAAGCCCTCGAGCGCGATCGTGAGCGACGCTACGCGACCGCCAACGCTTTCGCGCTCGATCTCGAGAACTACCTCGCGAACAAACCCGTCGCCGCGCACACATCCAGCGTCGCGTATCGCGCCGGGAAGTTCACGCGGCGTCATCGCGTCGGTGTGGCCTTCGCGGCAACAGTGCTGGTTCTTCTGTCCGCAGCCGCGATCGGCGCGACTGTCCAGGCGCGACGGCTTGCGCGCGCGCGTGCAGTTGCAGTCGCGCGGCAGGGTCAGGCGGAGGATCTGATCGGATTCATGCTTGGCGATCTGCGCGACAAGCTGACGGTGATGGGACGGCTCGACGTGCTGGATTCCGTTGGCGCCAAGGCACTGGTCTATTTCGCTGCCGTCCCGGCGTCACAACTGAGCGACGAGGAGTTGTTCCGTCGTGCGCAGGCGCTGCAGCAACTGGGCGAGGTGCGCATGGCGCAGGGCAAGTTGCCGGACGCTGCCCGGTTGATGGGACAGTCTCTCGCTATCTCGGAGAGGCTGGCTCAGCGCGATTCGTTGAACGGCCGATGGCAGATGGGACTCGCGCACAGTCATTTCTGGGCTGGCAATGTCGATTGGGAGCTCGGAAGCATCGATTCAGCGCTCGCTCACTTTGTACCGTTCGTCACGATCAGTCGGCGTCTGATCGCGCACTACCCGGACAGTCTGGAATATCGCGCCGAGTTGGCATATGCGCTGAACAACATCGGGTTTGCCAAGGAAGCGAGCGGCGACATCCGTGGCGCACTTTCGTCATACGTGGCGAGCCTCGGGATCAACCAGAGCCTCGTGAATCGCGATCCGAAGAAGCTGGAGTGGCAGGTGAGTCTCGCCGCGGAGCACAATGCCGCGGCTGTGGCGCAGCGTAAACTCGGTGATCTCACGGGCGCACTTGCGAGCCACGATACGGAACTGGTCATCAAGCAGTCGCTGCTGGCGCACGATTCGACCAATGTCGAATACGAGCACTACGTCGGGATCGCGCATGCGTACCGTGGTGAGCTTCGCATGCTGACGGGCGACGAAAGAGGCGCGCTCGAGGATGCGTCGGCGACGCGCGCGCTCTACGCCCGGATCGTCGCGCACGACACGACCAACGCGTCGATGCAATGGAGCCTGGCGAAGACCGACCGGCAGATTGCGCAGATTCATCTGGAGCAAGGAAATCCGCAGGCAGCCCTCGCGGACCTGAGCGCAGGCGAGCCCATCATTCGCCGGCTGCTGGTCAAATCTCCGATCAACCCGCGCGCCGCCGCTGAACGAATCCTTTCCGGCACCGTGCAGGCGCAAAGTCTGGTTGCGATCGGGCGCGTAAAGGATGCGGTGGTCGTGGCACAGCGCGTGGCATCGGAAGCCGATTCGGCCGTCGCGACAAAGCCGAGCGACATCGAGCATCGTCTTGCGGCAACGGAGGCAAGTCTCGCGCTGGGTGACGCACAATCGCAGATCGGAGACGCCGCCGGCGCACGCGCCGCGTGGTCGCATGCTCTTTCGCTCATCGATTCCACTGCGACCGCGACGAGGGAGACAGAACTTCTTGCGGCGCAGGCTACCGCGTTGCTCGAGCTCGGGCGTGAAAAGGACGCCGCGCCGATCACCACCGAACTTCTTCAGCGCGGCTACCGCAGACCTTCGTTCCTCAGGCTGGTCCGCAAACATCAGCGCTCTGCAGCCTGATGCTCGCGATCGACGGAGGGCGAAGAGTCAAGTAGCGGCTGCGGACATCCCGCCCGCAGCCGGCAAATCAACCGTCATGGAGACTAGTCAGATGCCGGACATCACAGTCCAAGTAACGTTCAGCGATCCGAGCACGTTTTCGTTCGATCCGCCAATTGCGAGTCTGAATGCCGCGGGGAAGATCCTATTTCAGCGCAAGCCGGCCAGCGCGGCATGGACCTTTGTCAGCATCAATAACCTCCCGAGTCAGTTCACGTGGCGTATCAAGGGCAACGGCTCCGAAATCGAAGTCGATGACGCGTTCACATCCAGCGGAGAGTTTGGATATACAATAACGGTGCACGATGCCAGCGGTGACCATACGAGCGGACCGACTGCGCAAGCGACCGTCCCGCCGATGATCATGAACCTGTAGCAGATAACAGCGATGCCTGGCGGTCTCGCCCGTGTCCGCACGCGGATGCGCGCGGCGACACCGCCAGCGCTCCGCCTCGCGGGCTCGGGTAGCGGCTCGGGGATGTGGTTCCGTCACCGTCGGGTCGATACTTCTCCACATGACGCCCTACCCCCAGGTCGCCACAGCCGCCGGCCCGCGGAACGCGACCGTCGCGGTTGCGGAGACTGACGAATCCTTCACGCCGGCTGCGGCGCTCGGGGCCATCTATCGTCAGGCCGATCGGTGGATTGCGGTGTTCATCTCCGCTCATCTTCTCTTCGCGGTCGCGATTGCGCCTGTATACGGAACCTGGAACGCCGTAGTCCTGGTTGGCGGCGGGCTCGCCCTTTCGTTCGTTGTCAGTGCGTGGCGCTGGCCGGGCTCCTTCTGGACGCGCTGCCTTGCTGGCGTCGCACTCCAGGGTTTCGCCGCTCTGCACATCTATCAGATGCACGGCCTCGCGGAGATGCACTTCTTCATCTTCACCGCTGTGACGATGATGATCGCCTACCAGGACGTCGTCGCGCTCTGGCCCGGCGTCGTGTGCATCGTAGCGCAGCATACGCTGTTCGCGTACTGGCACAATCAGGGGCAACCGATTGGCGGAGTACCGTTCTTCGATCACAGTCACGCGGGCGCCATGCAGCTCGGCTTCCACTTCGGGATCGCCGTGGTGGAGGTCGTGATCGCGTCATTCTGGAGCTACGCGCTCCGCCAGCGAACCATTCGTGACGCAAGGCAGCGCGCTGCACTGGCCGGCGTGAATGCCGCGCTCGCCGAGCGGGAGGCAGATACCGCGCGCTCCCTGGCGCTCGTCGAAGCAACGCTCGAGGCGACGGCCGACGGCATCCTCGTACTCGACGGTACCGGCAGGGTTACGGACTACAACAAGCGCGTGGCGGAAATGTGGGCGATCCCGCCCCGCCTCCTCGCCGAAGGCGATGGCACTGCCGTCCGGAATCGTCTCCTCGCGCAGGTGTGCGACCCCGTCGCGCTCGGCGCGTACTACGCTGTCACAGGCGGCGAGCCGATATACCAGCGGCTCGATCAGGTGGAGCTCACCGACGGCCGCGTGTTCGAATGTCACGTGCGCCCTCAGCACATCGGCACGAACGCAGTCGGACGCGTACTGAGTTTCCACGATGTCACCGCGCGCGTTCGCCTGGAGCGTGAGCTGGCACATCAGGCACTTACGGATGCGTTGACAGGACTCGCCAACCGCGTCCTGTTCCGCGATCGCGTAGCGCACGCACTTGCGCGGGGCAGCCGTAACGCTGGCAGCGTCGCCGTGCTGCTCGTCGACCTCGACGGATTCAAGCTGGTCAATGACGGGCTGGGGCACGGGGTTGGCGACGCTGTGCTCTGCAGGGTCGCCGAGTGTTTCCAGCATGCCGTACGCGATGGCGACACGGTCGCGAGACTGGGCGGCGACGAGTTCGCCATCCTGCTCGAGGACGTCCGGACCGCAGACGAAGCTGACGCTGCCGCGGCGCGATTGTATTCCGCACTGATGCTACCGGTCACCGTGACGCTGCCGCAACCAGGCGCCGCGCCGTCCGGCGAAGCTGACAGGAACGGCACCAGTGAAGGGAACAGCAGCGGCTCCGAGCGGGAGATCTTCGTCAAGGCAAGCGTAGGCATTGCGCTCGCCACACCGGGTGAGGACGCCGAAACCTTGCTGCGCAATGCCGACGTCGCGATGTACGCCGCGAAAGCCCGCGGAAAGGGGCAGGCCGTGCACTTCGAGCGATCGATGCACG
>DATNCZ010000488.1:0-16448 GCA_035553335.1 Gemmatimonadaceae bacterium | reverse complement strand
GTGATGGGCGATGGAGCTTTTACTTCGACGTGAGTCGCGACTTCTGGGGGATTTTGTAGCTTCGACGGTAAGGGTCCGCCGATTGTAGAGGTGTACCGATCGCTGGAGTCGAGTGCAGGCTTAGCGTCAACGACCGGCGTTCCATCAATAGCCTCGATCAGACCTATGCGAACCCACCGGTGTCGATCTCGCGCACAGTTACGCGGTGCAGGCCAATCGGATTGGGACGGTGCGGTGAGCGCGTAGCGAACACACCAGTGAGCGGATTCGGAGGATCCCTACGCGGGTGTACTTCGAGCATATCGCGACGTGCACGGTCGAGCCATGTGATTACGATGACCTCATCGCCAGCTCACAGTCCGGAAAGCGCTCGCGAGAACTCGGGGAGTACATCGATTCGAGCGTCCCGCGCGCCCATCGGCCGTCCAGACCCAGGACGTATTCGCTCGTGTGTCAACATCATGTTTTGCTAGATCACGGATTGCGTGAACAGGACTTCAGATGGGAGGAAACGCGTACGGCTCTACTATTACGATCAGGTCGATTGTTGTCGTGGTCGAAACGATTTGATGAGGACGTCAACTTCTGTGCAGCCAAAGACGCTGCTACACTCGGTAGTATAGGTGCTGATCGAAGCTGCGAGCTTGTACAATTGAATAATGCATACAATTGCCTGTTCAGCGATCTCTGAGTGCTATATCCGAGCATTATAGCGACCCGTCGAAACGGGACCGTCGAGCATGTAATTGCGGGGAGAACGCGAAAGATATGCGCGGATGCAATTAGCAAGCGGCTGGATGCAAACCCAGCCTGTGCGAGTTGCCGATCCATGGTACGCCGTGACAACGTGCTTTGGCGGGCAAGGGCATTTGGAGTCAGTGGGCCCGTTCCTGTTGTAAGCAGTGTACTGACACTATTCCTTAACGGCTGCGGCAGGAGTTCGACTTGAGAATGTAGTGCAGCCAACAAGTGAACTCCCGTTTCGACGTCTGGAGGGAGCAAGGCCCGCGCCAGAGCTTGCTTCTCGTCGGGAGCGCCTGAAAATACGAACTGTGCGTTAGTCTTCCGCGCCAGTATGACTGATGCTTCCAGAGACCTCGGTGTGATCGAGGCATAAAGAACAAGATGACAAGGGAGTTGAGCGGTATTCTTCGCGACTTCTTCTGCCGCTACGCTCGAGAGAAGTGCCGGGTCAAGTATAACGCAGCTTTCCTGCGGCTCCTTCAATTTGCGGATTAGTTCCGACAGAGTTCGTACTGCACACGTCGTCCCGACGCCACCAAGCGTGGATTTGACCATTGCTATCGAAGGAGGGCCTAATAGCGTAACGTATCTCACCGTTCTTCCAAGATTCGAGCGGGGAGTGAAAATTATTCGCTGTTTGAATCGCCTCCGAGAAAATAGCATTTCGCGGCATCGATGTTTGCATTCGATCGGTCGGCAACTTTCGGCGGTGTCGGATCGACACACCGGAGGTGATCCGGGCGCTGTGCCAGGGTCTATTTTTATTAAAACTTAATTATGAATGTGATACCTCTGTGGTCACCTCATATCGCATTCGGCGGACTGAACATTCCGGTGATCAATCGCGCTTCCCTCCTCCTGAATGGCTCTTCTTGCCTGGTTCTCAGCGTTAAGTTCTTGGTTGGGTACGCGAGGGCTTTGAGTGAGGTGAATGAGTGCTAGGGAAGATGAAATTCTCCATCCCGATGAGACTTTTTTGAGTGCGAAATGTTGTTACCGTGCCTCCTGTGGCAACGTCCTTCGCGACGATCTTCAGGGGTTGATCCGTAGGTATTCCGCAGATCACGTATGTGCCCCGGTCGTCGGAAAATGCAGTGACATTATGAGTCACCGCCGTAAAGTGCCCTTGGCGCGAATCAGCTATTGCGAACCAAGACACATCGATCCTTGCGTCGGAAACTAGGGCGTTAGAGGTATTGCGAACCATCCCATGAAGTAGAGCTTCGCGAGGCCCGAGACTGTTCCGGCACATGTTGTATACCGCGTTCGCAGTCGTTGGGATGATTGTCACGAACGATTGTTGAGTTGCCGGGTCAACATGCACTGTGCGTTCCGTAATGTCGATTCCCAATGTGTCCAGATGCGCTGATCCCATCTGGATGGAATAAATATCGGGTGTCACGCTATCAATGACGAAGCTGCCCAAACTGTCGGTGTATGCTGAGTAAATTGTTACCGAATCTGAAGGTGTGCGCCTCGCGCGTAACGTCACGCGGACGCCGTTGATACCTTCCCGAGCGCCGGAAGGAGTCGTGTCAATAACGCTGCCGTGGATGGCTCCATATCGGGAAACGATTACGGAAGAATCTTGCGGCGATGCTACTGCCAACGCGTTCCGGACGTCCCCGCCAGCCTCCCATATACTCGTGACATGTTGCGCACGATTGCGTGAAATGGTGATTCCTCCAGGCTCCGACGTAAGGCCACTTGGAGCTGTGACAGTTGTCGTCACCGTTACTACAGGCATGCGAATGAGCCAATGACTCACGATCCATGCGTCACTGGGTAACCGCTCATAATCGAGACGCCCGGTAGCCGCTGGATCGAGGTCAACGCCCCGCCCAGAGTTGCCATGGTACTCAAAATCGAGGGTTCGCAGAGCTAAGCTCCCGCGATCGAACCAAAGCGTACCGGATACGTCGCGAACGGTTCGATCCTGGATGCGCTGCTCGGTTGGCGCAAATGCGAGTCCGACCAGATTTGGGTGAGATTTATCTTCAGTCGGGTGAAAACAATGTGTTCTCGCAAATGCGTCAGAGATCAACGTGCGTGCGTCTGGAGCATAGTACACCAACATTGTCCCGTCGGGCACAACAAACCCGTGCGCCGCCAGCGACTCGGCCGGTATACTTGCGTATGGTTCCGACGTTGTCGTTTTAGAGTCCCATGAACGTGACACCTCGACCTCACCTGTACGTGGATCTACCTGACGCTCAAATCGACGTAGGAGAAAGACAGTGTGTACGTCATGCGAAGTGGCAACCGTTGCAGTCAGCGCACTCTGGGCGTCCTGCCATAGCCTGAACACCGTGGCTCCCGCTTGTGGTGCGATTACGCAACGGCGGGCTTCCTCAATACCGACTCGAACGAGTTGAACAGGGAATGCATTTAGCGAAAGACTGATCCGTGACGCTTGTTGTCCGACGTTCAAGGTCAGGTAATTTGAAGAATCTGGAAGGAAGCCGATTCGACGAGCGCGGATACGATATGTGCCGGCCCTCGGAGCACGGAGTGTGAAGTCACCCTTGGTGTCGGTGATGGTGACAGCCGCGACTGCGCCCGTCGAGTCTATGAGCGCGACGCTTGTTTCACCTAGTTGGGCAGCGATGTCGTTGACTTGTACGACCCCGGTGACGCGCTGGGCAGAAGCCAAGGCAGCCCATATGGGCAGCATCAAGAGTGCGACCGCCTTAAGCAAGCTGCACCTCCAGCAACCGTTCATTGATGAGCACCATTCGGTCGAAGTCGCGAACGAAATGTACGACCAAGTTGCCGAAGAAAACTAATACTGCTTCTGCGCCGTTCAATGGTTCACTCAAGGGTCGCGTAGGACCACAGCACGGTTTACCGATGCGGCGAGTGCGGCTGGCTCTACTCGGGATGGCTTTAGTACAATCTTGAGAAGAAGAGCCAGACGCAAACTCATGCCTTGCGCGTAGACCGCGATTGCGGCGTCATCTTCGTCACACCTTGTCGCAGGTATGACCGTTGAAGCAAGTTTGGGAGCAGCAAATGGTCGCGCAGACGTCGGGATTACCGGCCTCTCCGCCTCCGGCCATACAACGGAATTGTGATGCTGTTGCGTGGCTGTGCGATCGCATGGCATGCGCGGAGGACGCACTCGCGGCAAGAGTAAGGAGCGTCATGGCGTTGATCCAGAGCAGTCGCTTCATTCGGATATCCTCTACGATAAGAATAAAGGTTGATGGAAATCCAGTGATGTAGACGTACGCGGTCTCGAGCAGTAATACCGCTGCAGGAGTACGCCACTCTCTAAGAATGTAAACGTATCCATCACCGCCGCTTCGAAGGCTACGCGTTCCAAGGTGTTGCGGCAAGGATGTGACTGAAAGAGGCATTGTTTGGCTGATTTTGGCACTATGCCGGTGATACGGAGATGTTGTACTGTTTCGTCATTATGTAATGGGATCTATGGGATTCCTAGACAGCACCTGTTTGTGCAGCGCGTGATATCCGACGGCATAGCCACAGAGCGCGCCAGGTCGGAACGCATTAGCTAGCGGGTGGGATCTAACCAATCACCGTTCATTCTGGAGCCGCACGTGGGAGTGGCATCGGGTAGGCCGGGAGTTACACCGCAGGGTTGGTTGACGTTATTGACTGTCGTCATGACCGTCGTTGCGTCTGTTGCCGTGGTGGTATCAGTGCGTGAAATGTGGCGAGGTGAAGACGTTGGCGGATCCATCTCATCATCGCACATTAAAGACTGGCGTCAATATGCAGCCGGTGGCAGTAGCATAGGTGATGATCGCGCGCCGGTCGCAGTTGTGGTATTCAGTGACTATCAATGTCCGTTTTGTCGTATTCTTAACAAAGAATTACGAGGTCTTGATAGTCTCGATCCGCATCGATTTAGAATTGTGTATCGACATTACCCTCTGGAGATGCACCCGCATGCCTTCGAGGCTGCTGTATCTGCAGTATGCGCAGACAAGCAGCACGTTTTCCCCGCATACCACGATCGCCTTTTCGCGCAGCAAGAGTCGATTGGAGTCAAGCCATGGTCTAGGTTCGCACGAGACGTTGGAGTATCGAACGTCGCGCAATTCGATGCCTGTATTAAGAATCCTATGACTGCAGCAATCGTAGCTCGCGACACGCTTGCGGCGGCGCAACTTGGTATTCGTGCTACGCCGGCCATACTTGTCGATGGTATATTATTCAGTGGGAGTCCGGGTACGGACACGCTTGCCGTGTATATAAAACGTGCGCTTGTCGAGAAGTAGTTAATAGGCGACTCCTTCGTGCAGTATTGTACAAGTGATTATGCGGATCGTGCTTGCGATTGCCACGGAGCGTAAATGATAACTTTCGTGCTCCTCACAACACCCTCAGCACATCCTCCGCCGGTCCCGCATCACCACGCCCCAATAACTGTCGTATCTCACCCAGCGCCTGCGTCGCGCGCGGCCATAGGAATCGCGCCGCTGCGTCCTCCATGCTCAGCCATGTGTACTCCACGTGTTCCTGCCCGAGCGTAACGATCGCCCCGCTGTCGACGAACGCGCAGAACACGATCGCAACTTCCACGCGCGCCGTCTGATGCAGATAGAAAGAGTGCACGGTGATGTTGTACAGTCGACGGATCGTGAGACCGGTCTCCTCGAGCACTTCGCGCACCGCCGCGTCCTCCGGCGTCTCTTCGGGCTCGATGCGGCCGTGGACTGCCTCCCACGCGCCGGGACAGCGAGTTCCGGTTCCTCGCCGCAGCGCCAGCACTCGCCACGTCTCGGTCTGTGGGTCGATCACGTAGACATCCACCACACCAACTTCGATTCGCGTCATCGAGTCTGTCCCCACGCGCCGCTCGGGCATTCCGGGTTGTGTACCATGCTCGGAATATGGCGACGTCGCAGGCAATTTGGCGTCCCGCGAAGGCCAATCGTCTGTTTGCTCGGCGCTGGCCTGAGCGCCGTCACCGGCCCTGTTCGTCTCGGAGTCCAGCACCCGTGACACTTCAGCAGCAGTCGTCTCGCCACTCATTATTCGCGCGACGCCGCTGGTCCAGAGCGAGCGCATTCCCTCGGCGCGCGCGGCGGCGGTGATGACGGGCGCTGGGGCGCTCGTCACTATGAGACGCGTGAGCGTCGGGGTCATCGTCAGCAACTCGACGGCAGCCATGCGGCCTCTGAAGCCCGTTCCCGCGCAGACGTCGCAACCGGCGCCGGCCTTGAGCCGCGCACCGTTCGGGATGCAATCCCAGAGCGAAGGCGGAATCGGCTCATCGCTGTCGCACGCGCAGGCGGAACACATACGGCGCAACAGCCGCTGCGCTACCACTCCCTTGAGCGCCGTTCCGGTTTTCGCGGGATCGACGCCAAGGTCGCCGAGCCTCGTGATGGAGCTCGCGGCGTCGATGGTGTGAAGGGTCGCGAAGACGAGGTGTCCCGTCAGTGCGGCCTGGATCGCTATCGCCGCAGTTTCGGCGTCGCAGATCTCTCCGACTAGAATCACGTCCGGATCCTGTCGCAGGATCGATCGCAGCGCCGCCGCGAACGTCAGACCGGCCTTCTCGTTCACCTGAGATTGCACAATCCCCGGAATCCGGTACTCGACCGGATCTTCGACCGTGATCACATTCAATCCGCGGGACACGAGCGAATGCAGGGCAGAGTACAGCGTCGTGGTCTTGCCGGAGCCGGTCGGGCCGGTGACCAGAATCAACCCTTCACGCGTTTCGAGCAGCCGCGTCAGCCGCGCTGCATCGGTGTCGTCGAAGCCGAGCGCGTCGAGCGAGCGAACGCCGCCACGCGCATCGAGGATGCGGATCACCACTTTCTCACCGTGCGCCGCCGGAAGCGTGGATACGCGGAGATCGATCCGCTCGCCTTCCACCATTACCAGCGCACGCCCTCCCTGCGGCCGCAGCCGATCGGCAATGTCGAGTCGCGACATTATCTTGACGCGAGACACGAGCGGCAGTCCGATTGCGCGTGGCAGAGTCATCGCCGTGCGCAATACGCCATCCACTCGATAGCGAACCGAGATTGCGTCTTCCTCGGACTCGAGATGAATGTCGCTCGCTCTCGCAGCAATTCCTTCCGCGACGATATGATCGACGAGCTTGATGATCGGTCTCTCGCGCGCGCTGTCGGCGAGCTCCGTTGCTCTTGCTGCGTCTGTCTCGGGCTCGACCTGATGCACGGAAACGGGCCCAACCGATGCCAGCAGCCGCTCGACAACCGACGCGGGCCGATACACTTCTTCCAGTCGCTCGGTTATCCGTGCCGGAAGCGCTAACGACATTCGTACTCGTCGTCCGGCTGCAAACGCGATCGCCTGCTCGCAGTGGAGATCGTAGGGATTGGCGGTGGCAACGTCGATCGTACTTGCAGATACGGACAGCGGCAGAATCGAGTATCGCCGCGCAAGGCGCTCCGGAACACGAGCCACGGCTTGTGGCGAGGACGTGAGCGCGCCAGCTACGCGCATTCGCGTTCGTCGCGCTATTGCACGCAGAATCGCGTCGTCAGTCGTGAATCCGCTGGAGACAGCGACGCACCACTTGCTCCCCGTCGTGTCCTTTGCAATCGTTGCGAGCTGGGCCGACGTCAGCAGCTCGCGCAATACTGGCAGAATCCATTCGTCGGTCGATTGTGCTGCGCGTTCCATCGAGTGCCTCCGACCGACAACCTACGCCGAACCGACCGGTTGCAGCGCAAGCGGGACGCGCCCTGCATCATCTTTCTAGATCGCCTTTGTACGCCGTCCTCTCACGTCATCCTGTTACCGCGGTGCGTGTGTCCAGCGAGTTCATCACCATGTCGGCGATCTCGCGCAGCGACGTCGCGCCGCGGTCGCGCGCGTACCACTGTCGCATGTAGTGATACCGCTCCGGTTTGGGCAACAGATCGCCCTCGGCCTTGACCCATTCCTGAAGCACGGCAGGGCGCGGACCCCACCAGCCGAGCTCGTTCCAATCCACATCATACGCGATTACGACCGGGATGGATCGCGATTCGCCAGTAAGATGGGCATCCATCAGATCTGGGTTGGCATCCCGCCCGAAGCTCCGAAACTCCACCAGCGGATGCTCGTCGGCGAGCTTCGAGACGTACGGCACGACTCCAACCGCATCGAGACACCAGTCTTCGTTGAGGGCGATGAGACGCACGGGCGCTCGCAGCGTATCGAATCGCTCGATGACGTCGGCGGGGACGGTTGCGCGTTTCGCGCCGAGTGTCCATAACTCCTGGTACTTCATCGCTGCCGCCACGAACTCTTCGAGAGTCTGACCTTGCAGGAACCGGTCAGCGTCCATCACAATGGCTTTGGTGGCTTGATAGTCGTGAGGTGGAATACGTCGGCCGGAGCATTGGGCTTGACGCGAATGCTCTTGGCGGGAATCCCGACATGCACGTGGTACGGCCGAACGTCCTTCGTGGCGATCGCGCCCGCACCGACCATCCCGTTCTCTCCAACATGAACCCCGGCAAGAACCGTTGCGTGGTAGGTGATGCGCACGTCGTTATCGATGCGTGTCACGGCGTCGGTAACATCGCGCTGGTCGACGATGCTGTGAGTGTGGCTGTAGATGTTCGCGAAATCGCTGATCGATACGCGGTCGCCCAGCACGATGCCGCCGCGATCATCCAGCAGCACGTTGCGATGAACTACTACGTTGTCGCCGACTTCGAGATTGTAGCCGAACGACACTTCGACGTTCTGAAACGCCTTGAAGTTCTCGCCGCACTTCCGGAAAATGCGCTGGGCCAGAATCCGCCGAAGCCTTATGCCCAGATCGACGTTCTGGCCACCGAGGGGAGTGCGATCGAAGGAATACCACAGCCACAGCAGCGGTTTGGTGAGCGCGAACGCTGCTCCGTCACACTCGGCGTAATATTCCGGCTCGAGTGTGATGTTGCGCGGATCCAGCGCCAGCAGAGCCAGCCGCGTAGCTGACGGAAGCGACGCGTCTTCGACAGCCGTCTCCCATCCGTCGGCGTACTCAGGATAGCTCAGCGAGCAGAGCACCTTTCTGCACAGCTCATTGCGATCCGCGGCTGAGTCGAGTGCGTCTTCGATCTCCTCCAGAAACGCGCGCTTCAGCGGTTCAGTGGGAGATTCGGCAAGCTTTCGTAATGGAAGAATCGCCATGGTAGGATGGTAAGCTAATTCGGTTTTCCGGACCGCGCACGCACCATCGCGCGCTCGCGCTCTATCACCTGGAGCGTCTGATCCCAGCTGTTGTCGACTGAGCCCTGGTATGCGATGGACACGGGCTGGTTCACCTGTACGTCACCGTCGTACACGTACAGCGCGCTCTGCGTTTCGCGCTGCCTCAGGCGGTTCTCACCGAAGCCGACCGTCAGCGCGAGGATGTCATACGGACGGAAGTCGCGGCCGCCGCTCGTTACGATGAGGTCGCCAGGAGTGAATCGCGCATTGGGCTCGACGCCGTAGAACGATATCAGCCACACCGAAACCGGCCGGCCACCATAGCGACGGGCGATCGCTTCGATCTGTGCGCGACTTCCTTCCTTGAGATCGTGCAGCGCGCGGTACGAGTCCGGTGTCAGCAATCGAATCAGCGCCTCGTCCAGTGGCAGCGCACGCACGAGAACCGTTCCGGCGTCGATGTGCAACGACAGGTCGTCCTGCCGCAACGATCCGTAGCCAGGCGGAAGCAGAGTGATGCCAGCGGTGTCGGCCTGCGGTACTCCCGACACCGGCACCGATGCTTCAGGACCCGAGCTCGGGACGGTGGCGCAGGCAGTGAACGGAACGGCGCCAAGCACCATCAGCCCGGAGACGAGCCGCCGGCTGACCGTCACGCAGCCGGCTCCGGAGCAAGCAAGCCGGAAATCGCCTCCGCGAGCTCATCACGTCCCGCGCCTGTCTGTGCACTGAACGGGATGATGTGATCCTCGTCCACCTGCAGCATGATCGCGAGCTCCTGCACGCGCCGCTTGGCCGCTGCCTGCGACAACTTGTCGGTCTTGGTTGCGACGAACATGACGGGGACGCTCACCTCGGCAAGAAAGTCCAGCATCTGACGGTCGTCCTCGGTTGGGTCGTGACGTACGTCGAGCAACTGGACCACACCGCGGAGCTGCTTGGTGCTGCGCAGATACGACTCGATCAACGGACCCCATTCAGCCGATCTCGTCTTCGATACCTTCGCGTATCCATAACCGGGAAGATCGGCGAGCAGAAACGTGCCGTTCACCTTGAAGAAATTGATCTCGCGAGTGCGGCCCGGCGTCTTGCTCACGCGCACGAAGCTGCGCCGCTTGAGCAGCTTGTTCAACAGCGATGATTTGCCGACGTTGGACCGTCCCGCGAAGGCGATCTCCGGGAGATCGAGATCCGGCCTCCATCCGCCCACGCTCGCCAGTCCACCAACGAACTCGAGCGAGCGAATCACCAGCGGATCAGTGGATGCCATTGCAGACACTAATGCGCGCTCACGGCCGCGACCGCCTGACTGCGCGGACGCTTACGTGTGCGCTGCGCAGCAACGTCGGGCGACGCACCGCGAAGTGCGAGCTTGAGCACCTCGTCCATCGTCTTCACTGGATGGAAGCGAATCGCGTCGCGTACTTCCTGCGGCAGCTCTTCGAGATCACGCGCGTTGGCGTGCGGGATTATCACGTCCACTACGTGATTCCGGTGCGCCGCGACCGACTTCTCCTTGAGACCACCGATCGGAAGCACGCGTCCGCGCAGCGTTATCTCACCCGTCATGGCAAGATCGCCGCGCACCGGAATGCCTGTCAGCGCGCTCGCGACCGCCGTCGCGATCGCGATACCGGCGCTCGGTCCATCCTTAGGCGTTGCGCCGTCGGGGATGTGAATGTGGATGTCTCGCGTGCGATAGAAATCCGCCGCGACGCCGAGCTCATCGGCGCGGCCGCGCACATAACTCATCGCTGCCGATGCTGATTCCTTCATCACGTCGCCCAGCGTGCCTGTGAGCGAGATCTTGCCACGCCCGCGCACGACGCTCACCTCGATCTCGAGTGTCTCACCGCCGGCTGTAGTGTATGCCAGCCCGCGAGCGACGCCGACCTTGTCTTCGAGGCTCGCGAGATCCGCGTCGTAGCGCTCCACGCCGAGCATGCCATGGAGATCGGACGCAGCGACGTGCTGCGACGCAATCGACTGGTCGCCAGCTTCCGCCTGACGACGCGCCAGCTTGCGCGCAAGCTTCGCGATCTGCCTGTCCAGCTCGCGCACTCCGGCCTCGCGTGTGTACGAGCGGAGAATCGCTGGCAAGACGTCGGCGTCGAGCTTCACCTCGCTCACATCGAGACCGTTCGCTTCCAACTGGCGTGGAACGAGATACTTGCGTGCGATTGCGAGCTTTTCCTGGTCGAGATAACCAGGCACGCGAATGATCTCCATTCTGTCGCGCAGCGCGTCGGGAATCGTCGCGAGCGAATTCGCGGTGGTTACGAACAGGGCCTGCGAGAGATCGTAATCGACTTCGAGATAGTGATCGTTGAATGCCGAGTTCTGTTCCGGATCCAGAACTTCGAGAAGAGCAGCCGCCGGGTCGCCTCTGTAATCCAGTCCGAGCTTGTCGATCTCGTCCAGCAGTATCACAGGATTCACAACCTCGGCCTTCCGCATCGCCTGAATCACTCGGCCCGGCATCGAGCCTATGTACGTGCGCCGATGTCCGCGAATCTCCGCCTCGTCGCGCACGCCGCCGAGCGACATGCGTACGAACTTGCGGCCAAGTGCACGCGCGATGGACCGCCCGAGCGACGTCTTGCCGACGCCGGGCGGCCCCACGAGGCAGAGTATGGGGCCGTCTATGCGGCCTACGAGCGACAGCACTGCGATGAAGTCGAGAATGCGATCCTTGACGTCCTGCAGGCCGTAATGGTCCTCGTCCAGCACACGTCGCGCGTGCGCGACGTCCAGGGTTTCGGTTGTGCGCTCGTCCCAGGGCAGGGCCCCGATCCAGTCAAGGAAATTGCGCGACACCGTGTACTCGGGCGACGTGGGCGCCATGCGACGCAGCTTTCGCAATTCGCGCTGAACGCGCATTCGCACCGGCTCGGGAAGCGCCTTCGCCTGAAGCGAAGATTCCAGCTCGCTCACGTCATCGGCGTCGTCCTGGCCAAGCTCGCGGTGTATGAGCTTGAGCTGTTCCTGCAGATAGAACTCGCGCTGCGTCTGATACATCGCGCCGCGCGTATCGTCGTCCAGCTTGCGCTCGATGCGCAGCACTTCTATCTCGCCGGCGAGCAGCACTGTGATCGCGCTGAACGCATCTTCGAGCGTGGCCGATTCCAGAATGCGCTGGCGCACTTCGAGTGCGGCCGGAACGTGCGCGGCTATTCCGTAAGCCTGGCGTTCCGGTGTGACGGCGCTCTGTACGAGGGCGATCACCTCGGGCGGTATGCGGCGCTGCAGCTCGACGTATTCCTCGAACAGCGCGACTGCGCGCCGCGCCGTGGCGTCGGTGAGCCGCGCATCTTCGTGGCCGGAGGCGACGAGGGGGTCCAGGCGCACGTCTGCGTGGAGAATCCCGCGCCGTCTGCGTACGAATCGCGTCACGCGGGCGCGCTCCCGTCCCTCGAGAAGAACCTTGCTGCTCCCGTTTGGCAGTCTGCTCAGCTGAATCACGCGAGCGATCACGCCGGTGCGGAAGAGATCCGACCCGCCCGGCTCCTCGTCCGACGCGTCGCGTTGTGCGACAAGCAGGACGTCGCCAGAGCCGAGTCCGGCCTCGTCCAGCGCGCCGAGCGATGACCTCCGTCCGATGAGGAGCGGCATGATCACGTTGGGGAAGAAGACCACGTCGCGGAGCGCGAGCACGGGAAGGGTGCGGGCTTCGGGCGAGGTCTCCGTAGCCGGCTGGCTGGGCGCCGGCGCTTCGACGGTGGTGCGGGAGGCGCCGCGGGCGCGGCTTTTGGTGGGTGGCATTACAGGAAAGCTAGCAGCCGGATGGGGCGCCGGTGATGACGGTCCGCGACGGGCGCCATCGCATAGCCCTGCACCGTTCCCAATCGATGACGAGGCCGTAGGGGCAGGCACGGGCGCCTGCCCCTACACGATCCACGTAACTACGCTTCTTTCTTGCGCCTCACGGGGCTCAACTCCAGCAACGGGGGCGTCTTGTTCGTGATGCACGACTCCGTGACGCGCACTTCCACCACATCGTCGCGCGCCGGAATGTCGAACATGACATCCATCAGCGCCTCTTCCAGTATGGCGCGAAGCCCGCGGGCGCCGGTGCCTCGCTTGAGTGCCTTGGTAGCGACGGCTGTGAGCGCGTTCTCCTCGAACGATATCTTCACGTCTTCCAGGGCGAACAGGCGCTGGTACTGTTTGGTGAGAGCGTTCTTGGGCTCCTTGAGGATCCGCACGAGCGACTCTTCGTCCAGGGCGTCGAGCGCGACGGTTACCGGAAGACGGCCGACCAGCTCGGGGATGAGCCCGAAGCGCAGCAGGTCGTCAGGCTCGACGTTGGCGAAAGCGTTCTTGGACGCGGCCTGCTTCGCGTCACTGTCGCCGAACCCGATCTGACGCCGGCCCATGCGTGATTCGATGATCTTCTCGAGGCCGTCGAAGGCACCACCGCAGATGAACAGAATGTCCTTGGTGTTGATCTGGATGTATTCCTGCTGCGGATGCTTGCGTCCGCCCTGTGGCGGAACCGAGGCAACCGTGCCCTCGATGATCTTGAGGAGCGCCTGCTGAACGCCTTCTCCCGACACGTCGCGCGTGATGCTGGGATTCTCCGACTTGCGGGCGATCTTGTCGATCTCGTCGATGTAGACGATGCCGCGCTCGCAGTCGTTGACGTTGAAGTCGCCAGCCTGGAGCAGCCGGACCAGGATGTTCTCGACGTCCTCACCGACGTAGCCAGCTTCGGTGAGAGTAGTTGCGTCGGCGATGGTGAATGGGACGTCGAGGATTCGCGCCAGTGTGCGGGCCAGCAGCGTCTTGCCCGTGCCGGTGGGGCCGATGAGCAGAATGTTGGACTTGTCGAGCTCGACCTCGTCGTCCTTTACCGCGGTTGCGTTGATGCGCTTGTAGTGGTTGTACACCGAGACCGCGAGCGCCTTCTTCGCCTGTTCCTGACCGATTACGTACTGGTCGAGAACGTCCTTGATTTCCTGCGGCGAGGGAACCTGCGTGATCGCATCGGCTACCTCGCGCTCTTCATCCTCCTGCAGGATCTCGTTGCAGAGAGCGATGCACTCGTTGCAGATGTAGACCGATGGACCGGAGATGAATTTCCGGACCGAGTCCTTGGACTTGCCGCAGAACGAGCAGCGTAGGTGTTTATCGGTGGACATATCTGTCTGAAAGCAAATACCCGGGCATGGCGCGGTCAACCATTCTTAACGGGTATCGGTCTTGTGAATTAATTCACAAGCAAGGGTTGTCATCCCGCGCTAAAGCGGCGACAGGTCCGTCCGTCGTCATTCCCGCTTTCGCAGGAATGACGACTCCGGGTCCGCTTGCGCAAGAACGACGGGCTGCATGGATCCCAGCTACACCGTAACCTGCGGCTGGCTCGACGTCTCGATCATCTCGCCGCGGTGCGTTATCACAGCGTCGATCAGGCCGTACTCCTTCGCCTCTTCCGCCGAAAGGAAACGATCGCGGTCCGTGTCACGCTCGATGCGCTCCAACGGTTGACCGGTGTGCTTGGCCATCAACGAGTTCAGCTTTTCGCGCAGGAACAGAATCTCCTTCGCCTGAATCTCGATGTCCGATGCCGATCCGCCGCCGCCGTTCTGCGACGGCTGGTGGATCATGATGCGCGAGTGGGGAAGCGCGAACCGCTTGCCCTTCCGGCCTGCCATGAGCAGGAACGCGCCCATACTCGCCGCCATTCCCATGCACGTGGTGTTCACGGGACTCTTGAGGTACTGCATCGTATCGTAGATCGCCATTCCGGCGGAAACAGAGCCGCCAGGCGAGTTGATGTACATGTGGATGTCGCGCTCCTGATTGTCCGATTCCAGGAACAACAGCTGCGCGATGATGACGTTCGCGACGTCGTCGGTGACCGGTGTCCCGAGGAACACAATGCGGTCCATGAGCAGACGTGAGAAAACGTCGTAGGTGCGCTCTCCGCGAGAAGAACGCTCGATTACATATGGTGCGTAAATCGGCATGACTAGGCCTCTGTCACAATGTCGTTTCGTTCAACCAACCACTTGAACACCTTGTCTTCCGTAATGGTCCGCTCAAGATCCTTCAATCTGCCGCCCTTTTCCAGCGCGGTATAAAGCTGTCCGGGCTCGACTCCACGCTCCGCAGCCTGCTCCGCAATCCTGTCGTCGAGATCGCGCTCGGAAGCGGTGAGCTTTTCCTGTTCCGCAATTGCGTCGACGATCAGGTCGCGCTTGATCTGTCGCTCCGCGACCTGCGCGAATTCCGTGTCGAACTGCGCACGCTGGTCCACGGGAACCTGATACGTCTCGGCGTAGTTATCCACCAGCTGCCCCACCCAACTGCGCGGAACGTCGAATGGATTTGCAGCGATCACCTGGTCGATGAGACTGTGTCGCACGTGCGCTTCCGATTCACGTTGCGCGAACTTCTCCATGTCCTGACGAACCGCTGAGCGGAGTGCATCGGCGGAATCGAAGTCACCGATCTCGCGTGCGAATGCATCATCCAGTGCGGGGAGCGACTTGCGCTTCACTTCGTGCACGGTTGCGCGAACCGTCTTGGTCTGCGCGCGCTGCGCTTCTTCGGGGAAATCCTCCGGCCAGCGAACCGGTCGTTCGACCGTCTCGCCCGGACCCGCTTCCATTATCAGCTCCTCGATTCCGGCGATCGCCTTGCCGTCGCCAAGCACGAGCGATACGTCGCGCGGCTCGGCGAGCTTGCCTTCGTCATCGGCGACGGAGAGGCCGACGCTCACCATGTCGCCCTCGATCGGCTTGCCTTCTACGGGGGCCCATGCGGCGTGCTCATCGCGGAGGCGGTCGATCTGTTCCTGAAGCTGCTCGTCGGTGACGGTCACGGGTTCGCGGCGCACCTTGAATCCGCTGGTGCGCCCGAGCTCGACCGTTGGCCGGACCTCGTAATGGAACTCGAAGGTGAGCGGCGAGCCGTCCTCGAACTTGAGATCGTGGATGTGCGGCTGCGACGCTACCTGGATGTTGTCCTTTTCGACGATCTCCTTGTAGGCCTCGCGCACGACCGATTCGATCGTCTCGTTGCGGATCGCTTCAGCGAACTTCTTGCGCACAACGGCCGCCGGGGCCTTGCCGGGCCGGAAGCCGGGCAGCCGCGCCTGGGAGGCGTAGCGTTTGGTGGTGCGCTCTTCAGCCGCGGCCACTTCCGAGGCTGGAACTGTCACTTCAACGGCGCGCTCGACGCCGGTGGTGGTCTTGGGGTTGAGCTGTATCTCCATCACGGCAATTTAACCAGACTACCTACGGATCATGCGCGTCGGGCGTCAGGTATTGCCGGTGCGCTCATGCCACTGCGCGATCGCCCTCCTCGGAGTCCAGCATGATCTCGAACTTGCAGCGCGAGGGCGTGCCGTGTTCACAGCACTCCAGGACCGGCGCCTGCACTATCTCGCCGATCATGCTTTTGGCGGCATTGCAGGTAACGGGATGCGCGCTGACGGCGTCGCCCAGCGGGCAATACAGGCCGCGGAGGATGATCTTGCCGTTGGCTTCCTCTATATCCACCACGCCGCCAAGATCGCGCAATGCGTCCGCCGCGACCTCGGCGCGGGCGCGGATCGACCC
>DATNCZ010000487.1:0-4817 GCA_035553335.1 Gemmatimonadaceae bacterium | reverse complement strand
CGTACACGTCCATGTCACTGGGGACGTTGTTTGGCGGGTGGCGGATTGTGGCGACGATGGGGCGCCGCATTACAAAGCTTCGGCCAGTGGGTGGGTTCGCGGCTGAGACGGCCGGCGCAATTGCGATTCTCGGAGCAACGTCGCTTGGAATTCCGGTGAGCACGACGCACACCATCACCGGTGCGATCGTGGGAGTGGGTGCCACGACCCGGCTATCGGCCGTGCGCTGGGGAATCGCGAGGAGAATCGTCTGGGCCTGGGTCGTTACAATTCCGGCCGCTGGCATCATGGCTGCAATCGCTTACTGGATACTGGCGTCGATCGTCAAACTCTAGATGGCAATCAATCCCGGGCTGTACATCAACCGTGAGCTGAGCTGGCTCGCGTTCGACGCTCGTGTGCTCAACGAGGCGTTCGACGCACGCAACCCGTTGCTCGAACGGCTCAAGTTTCTCTCGATCTTCAGCACGAACCTGGACGAATTCTACATGGTTCGTGTTGCCGGGTTGCGGCGCCAGCTTCTCGCCGGCGTGACGGCAGCAACCGGACCCGATGGCATCGTGCCAGCAGAGCTGGTGAGTGCTATTCGCGCGCGCATTCTCGAGCTGGTGGGAATGCAGCAGCACTGCCTTCACGACATCCTGCTTCCGGCGCTCGAAACGCACGGCGTGCGTCTCGTGACGATGAGCGAGCTCAGCGCCGGCGAATGGCAGACTGTGGACGACTTCTTCGAGTCCGACATCTTTCCGGTTCTCACGCCGCTTGGTGTCGATCCGACGCATCCGTTTCCGTACATCTCGAATCTCTCGTTGTCGCTCGCGGTGCAACTGTACGATCCCGACAACAAGGTCGAGCGTTTCGCGCGCGTCAAGATTCCCAAGAGTCTGCCGCGCTGGGTAGGGATCGGGCGCGCAAATCATTTCGTCCCGGTGGAGCAGGTGATAAGCGCGAACCTCGGTGCGCTGTTTCCGGGCATGGAGATTCTCGGAAGCTGGGCCTTTCGCGTGACGCGCTACTCGGATCTGGAAGTGAAGGCGTCGGACGAGACCGAGGACTTGCTGACCGCGATCGAGGAGCAGGTATTCCAGCGCAGATTCACGGAAGTCGTGCGCGTCGAAGTGCAGACGGGGGTGCCGGATGAGATCCGTGCGATTCTGGTGGACGAGCTGCGCGAAGAACAGACACCGGAGTTCGCGCTCACGCCGGAGGATGTGGTGGATGGCGGCGCACTGCTCGAGCTGGGCGATCTGATGACGCTCGCCACTCTGGACATTCCCGAGTTGCGCGATCCGCCGTTCGCTCCGGTGACACCGGTACGCCTGCGCGATACCACGCGCTCGATCTTCGATGTGATCGAGGAGCGCGATCTGCTCGTGCATCATCCGTACGAGTCGTTCACGGCGAGCGTGGAACAGTTCGTCCAGGCGGCAGCGGTCGATCCCGACGTGCTCGCGATCAAGATGACGCTGTACCGGACGTCGGGTGATACGCCGATCGTGCGCGCGTTGACGGATGCGGCCGAGCGGGGGAAGCAGGTCGCGGTGCTGGTCGAGCTGCAGGCGCGGTTCGACGAGGCGAACAACATCACGTGGGCGCGCACGCTGGAAGATTATGGAGTGCACGTGGCTTACGGATTGCCGGGACTCAAGACTCACGCCAAGACTACACTCGTCGTGCGGCGCGAGCCCGACGGCATTCGCAGATACGTCCATGTCGGTACCGGCAACTACAACTCAAAGACCGCGCGGCTGTACACGGATCTGGGACTGTTCACGGTAAGCCGATCGATCGGCGCCGACATCACGGATCTGTTCAACGCACTGACCGGGTTTTCCAGACAGCGGTTGTATCGCAAGATCCTCGTCGCACCCGCGAACATGCGCGACCGGCTGATGGAGATGATCCAGCGGGAGACGGCGCTCGCGAGTGTGGGGAAGAAGGGACGCATAATCGCGAAGATGAACTCGATCGTCGACGAGCAGATCATCGAGGCTCTGTACGACGCGTCGCGCGCCGGTGTCCAGATCGATCTGATCGTCCGCGGCATCTGCTGTCTGCGTCCCGGCATTCCCGGTGCCAGCGATAACATTCGCGTGATGAGTGTGGTCGGGCGATTCCTGGAACACTCCCGACTGTTCTATTTCGCCAACGACAGCGAGCCGGAGTACTACATAGGGTCAGCGGACTGGATGACTCGGAACTTCGACCGCCGGGTGGAGGCGATCGTCCCGGTCGACGACGTGCTGTTGCATGAAAAGCTGCACTCGATTCTTACCACGTCGCTGACCGACAACCGCGAGGCGTGGGATCTTGCGCCGGATGGAAGCTACACGCAGCGACAGCCGGGAGATGCACCGGTGCGCGCGACGCAGGACATATTCCTGCGCGATCCCTGGGGTGGTGCGCCGCCGGATGCGCGGACGGAAGATACGCGCGCCGTGCACACAGCCCGCAGGAGCTGATCCCGGCTCACGCTCCTATGGGGTGCCAGACCGTCTTGAATTCCACGAAGCTGCGAATCTCGTAAACGCCTTCCGCGCGGTCGGAGGACCAGTCGATGTCCGGCTGGCGCACCTTCACGCGCTTGACGCTGTCTGCAGCGCCGCGGCGTAGCGACGTCGCATCATCACCAGTGGCAACTGCATCGATCCCACGGATGTGCGTGTGCGTCGCGAAGGTCGGAATCAATTCCTTTCTGTAGCCCGTGATGATGTTGACCACACCACCGGGTAAGTCCGACGTCGCCAGCATCTCACCAAGGGTGATCGCAGGGTAGGGTGTCGATTCGGAGGCGAGTGCGACGATGGTGTTGCCGCTCACGATAGTCGCCGCGATCTGCGTGACGAGGCCGAGCAATGGCGATGCATCCGACGCGATGATTCCAATCACGCCGACGGGCTCGGTAATGGTGAAATTGAAGAACGGTGCGGCAACGGGGTTGGCGCTGCCGAGCACCTGCTCGTACTTGTCCGCCCAGCCGGCATAGTGGACCAGCCGATCGACGGATTCGGCGACCTCGCGCTCGGCGGCCGTCGTCCATTCCGGAGAGAACTGGCGTAGCGCGCTCGTCATCTCGTCCGCGCGCGCCTCGAGCATCTCTGCAAGGCGATAAATGATCTGACCGCGATTGTACGGCGTGCGCGCAGACCATCCAGGCCCTGCTTTCGCCGCTGCCTCGACCGCGTTGCGCAGATCCTTGCGCGTGCATTGCGGAACGTTGGCGACGAACTGTCCGCCGCTATCGTACACTGGAAAAGTGCGGCCGCTCTCCGAGCGGATGAATGCGCCGCCGACGTACACTTTTGGCGTCTTCACTACAGGGATGCGCGCGGTCATGACAGCTCCAGGTAATCGAGCAGGCCCTGGCGGCCGCCCTCGCGTCCGAAGCCCGATTCCTTGTAACCGCCAAACGGCGAAGATGGATCGAACTTGTTGAACGTATTGGCCCACACGACGCCCGCCTTCAATTCCGCAGCCATGCGAAGAATGCGCGATCCCTTGTCGGTCCAGACGCCGGCCGACAGTCCGTACATCGTATTGTTGGCCTTCTCGATCGCTTCATCCATCGTACGGAAGGTGAGGATGCTGAGCACCGGCCCGAAGATCTCTTCCCGCGCGATGCGATGGCTCTGCGTGACTTCGGTGAACAGCGTAGGCCGAAAGAAGAACCCACGCGACGGAAGCGAGCACGCGGGTTGGTACAGCTTTGCACCTTCGGCGACACCGCTTTCCACCAGGTCGCAGATTCTGTCCAGCTGTTCGCGCGAATTGATGGCACCGATGTCGGTGTTCTTGTCCAATGGATCGCCGACGCGGAGACTGGCCATCCGCTGTTGCAGCTTGTGCACGAACGAATCCGCTATCGATTCCTGAATCAGGAGACGGCTGCCCGCGCAGCAGACGTGGCCCTGATTGAAGAATATGCCGTTGACGACGCCCTCGACGGCCTGATCGATTGGTGAATCCTCGAAGATTATATTCGCTGCCTTGCCGCCCAGCTCCATCGTCATGCGCGTGCCACGCTCGGCGAGCTGTCGCATGATGAGCTTGCCGACTTCGGTCGAGCCCGTGAACGCGATCTTGCGGGCGGCAGGATGACCCGTGAGTGCGGCGCCGGTTTCTCCCGCTCCCGTTACGATGTTCACGACGCCATCGGGGAGTTCCGCTTCCTGAAGCAGCTCCGCGAATTTCATCGCCGTCGCGGAGGTGGTCTCCGCGGGCTTGAGCACCACGCAGTTACCTGCGGCCAGGGCCGGCGCGATCTTCCACGCGAGCATCAGCAGCGGGAAGTTCCACGGGATTACCTGGCCGACCACACCGATCGGTTCGACCGTGCGGCCCGGTGCAACGTAGGCGAGCTTGTCGGCCCATCCGGCATGGTAGAAGAAGTGCGCCGCGGCCATCGGAACGTCGAAGTCGCGCGACTCGCGAATCGGCTTGCCGCCATCGATCGATTCCGCGACTGCAAATTCACGCGCGCGATCCTGCAGCAGCCGCGCGATGCGATAGATGTACTTTCCGCGCTCGCGTCCCGGCATGTCGCGCCACACGGTCTCGTACGCAAGCTGTGCAGCCATGTATGCAGAATCGACGTCTGCCGAGTTGGCGAGTGCAATCTCGGTGACGGGCTGCTCCGTGGCCGGGTTGATCGACGTGAAGTACTCGCCCGATTGCGGCGCGATGAAACGTCCGCCGATGAACAGGTCATACCGCTGACGGATGCGCGGATCCGCGGTCTCCGGGGCCGGGTCGTATTCCCACAGGTCGCCGAAGATCAGTTCCGGCATCCCCTGCCTGCGTCCGTGTTTCTTCTTCGA
>DATNCZ010000486.1:0-7373 GCA_035553335.1 Gemmatimonadaceae bacterium | reverse complement strand
CGCGGATCACGCCGAAGGGACGCCGTCTGCTCACGCAGGCGACTCCCGACCTCGAAGTGATGGAGCGCAAGCGATGCAGGCATCTGGACCCGCGCGCGGTGGCGTCGCTGGTCAGCACGCTCGCGGAGATAAGAGAGCCGGCCTGATTTTTTTTGCAATAATACATGTTATAACAGCTACTGTCATACCACGCATTTTCGAAAGCCCTTCAATCACATCTACCAACTACTCAAATGACAACACCATTCATCGATGTCGCGACGGCCAGCGTCGGATTGCTTATCGTGCGGGTCGTGCTCGGCCTGCTGATGGCGGCGCACGGCAGCCAGAAGCTGTTCGGCTGGTTCGGCGGGCATGGACTCGCCGGAACGGCAGGATTCTTCGATTCCATCGGCTTTCGACCAGGCCGGTTCTTCGCGACGCTTGCTTCGGCGACCGAAGTCACCAGCGGCCTTCTGCTCGCGCTCGGATTTCTCGGACCGGTCGGTCCGGCGCTCATTATCTCGGTGATGATCGTTGCCGCGGTGAGCATGCATCTCAAGAACGGTCTGTTCGCGGCTAACGGCGGCATCGAAGTTCCGTTGCTGTATGGCGTGGTCGCAGCCGGTTTGTTGCTGACCGGGCCGGGCCAGTACTCGCTCGACGCGGCGCTGGGGCTCGGATATCTCGCGACGCCGATGTTTGCGTGGGCAGCGCTCGCGGTGGGCGTCGTGGGCGGGATCATGAATCTGTTCGCGCGCAGGCCGGTGGCGGCGTGAACGGTGTGCGGATGCGAATTGGATAACGCATGACCGCCAATTCGGCGCGTCGATAGCGTCGGGCGCGGATTTTTTCGCGCGGGGCGTTATCGGCGCGTTATCGGCGCAATTCGGCGGCGGCGGTCGTCACCAACGCGGCTTCGGCGTTCAACGCGGCTGATACGCGGGCCATTTCGCTGTTTGCGAGCGGCCAGTTCTTCGCTTCGATTGCTTCGCGCACGCCTGGGATGGTCTTCACTCCGTAACCCGTGTTCACTCCGGGCGCGTAGAGCAGGTGCTTGAACCATGGGCGGCCGGGCAGCCCGGCATCGGACGTGAGCATGTGCTCGCTCTTTATCAACTGCGTGTTGAGCGTGGCAAAGTCCTGTGACGTGGTCGCCGCGTCCAGTGCGTGCGTGAACGTCGTGTTGTACGCGGCTGCCGCGCGTGTCAGCGCCGCGGTGGCGCTGTCGAGCGCCGAGAAGTCGAGCTTTGGAACGTCGGGTTCGATGGTCGGCGCGACCATTGGGTTGCGCGGATCGGTCGTGAGAACGAAAGTGCTGTCGCGCACTTCCCGGTTGTGCTCCACCGCGTCGGCGGCCATGCCGCTCGCGAGCCGCTTGAGTTCGCCTACGTAACCCTGCACGGTTTCCGCCAGATCGGTGTAGTCGTACGGAATCACATCCGCGTCGGCCAGCCGCATCACCGCCGTCCCGGTCGTCTGCGCGAGCGCACGTCCGTAGACGAAGCTGGTGTCGGAGAAGTGCGTGTACCAGTAGAAGTCGTCGTACGCGGAGTGATACGACCCGCGCCCGCCCTCGCCGTAAAAGCCCAGGTCCATCGATGGAATGCCGAGGTGCTGCAGGAACGTAGTGTAATCGGAGCCGGATCCGAGTGCGCCGATCGGAAGATCGGCGCGCTTGCGCGTTGCATCGCGTCGTGCCGCGGGGGCACGCATGACTTCGGCCGCGCGCATCCTGCGCTCGAGTGTCGCGCCGGTTTCGGGATCTATCACGTCGCGCGCGACGCCGTTGATGAACTTCTCGAGTATGTGCGACCCGCTGACGCTCAGATATCCGCGGCCGCTGTTGTCGCTGTTCAGATACGCAACTGCATGCTCGCCCAGATCCGTCGCGTGGGTCTCCGCCCATTCCGCGGAGCCGAGTACGGCTGGCTCTTCACCATCCCAGGCGGCGTAGATGATGGTGCGCCTCGGGCTCCATCCCTGCTTCTTGAGCGCACCAAGTGCGCGCATCTCCTCCAGCTCTGCGACGAGACCCGCAACCGGATCGTCCGCGCCGTTGACCCACGCATCGTGGTGATTGGCGCGGATCACGAGCTGATCTGGCTGCGTGCTGCCAGTGATACGTGCGATGACATCATAAACCGGCTTGATGTCCCAGTTGGATTTCACCACGAGATGAACTCGTGCGCGGCCGGGCCCGATCTTGTACGTGATCGGCAGCGCACCGCGCCAGTCGCGCGGTGCAACGTCACCGGTGATCGCGGAGAGCAGCGGTTTCGCGTCGGCGTACCCGATAGGCAGCACGGGGATCTTCGTGAATACCTTGACGTCCTTGAGTGCGAGACGCTTTGCATCTTTGGTCGCCCCGACTCCCGGAGTCAACGGATCTCCCTGGTACAGAGTCATCTCCATCACGCTGCCGCGTTGCACGCTGTACGGAGCGCGAGCCGGTCCGACGGGGAAGGTGTCGTCCTGAGTGTATCCATCGTCCGCAGGATCCGAATAGATGATGCAGCCAACGGCGCCATGCTCGCCGGCGATCTTTGGCTTCACGCCGCGCCATGATCTGCCGTAGCGCGCGATGACTATTGCACCTTTTACGGAGATTCCGCGTCTCGCGAGCTCGTCGTAGTCCGACGGCAGGCCGTAGTTGACGTACACGAGCGGACCGGTGACGTCACCATCGATCGAGTAGGCGTTGTACGGTGGAAGTTGCTGCGATGTCTGGTACGATGTTGGATCGCCCGGTACTGGGGGTTCCGCGAGCTTCGCGACGAAACGTGTAGGCGAGATCATCTCCAGTTTGCGTTCCTTGGGGGTCGGAAAGAGCACGTCGAACTGTTCGATGTGTGCATCCCATCCGGCATCCTGGAATTGTTTCAGCAGCCACTCGGCGTTGTTTTTGTCGTATGGCGAACCAACGTGGTGCGGAAATGCGGTCAGGCGCTTCATGTCGGCTCGCATGCGCGCCGGACTTGGCAGTGCGCGGAACTTCGTTTCCCATTCCTGCTCGGCGCGCGACGAGGCTGGGGTGAAGCCCAGGATGTCGCCGGACGGAGCGATTGTGATCGGTGTCGCAGGGACGGCTGCGATTGCTGCGAGTGAGACGACGAGGGGAAGCGAAGTGAGTCGCATCGAGACCGTGGTGGCTGTGGGCTTGGTACTGGAGAACGGGTTCGTTGCAGAATATACGGGTGCCCCGGGGCTCATGTGCGCTGGCGGACGCTGCGTGTCGACCGTTCGCCAGCCGCAGGTTGCGACCGCCCACGGACGCCCATACATTCGCTCCACGTTGCACGACGCAAGGCACGGCGATGCGGTCGCTCTTTCGGGAGGACGGTCATGCTGAGCAAGTCGGTGTTGTGCGTTCTGGCGCTGGGCACGGGCTCGGTATCGACCGCAGCCTGGACAGCGCGGCTCAGGGAAGTTGCGCGGGCACCATCCGTACCCGCACCTCTCGTGCGGCCCAATCCCAACATCGAGCGCGCCGGCGTGTTGCACGATGGCGTACTCGCCGTCACGCTAGAGGCGAAAGAGAGCGCTTTTCTCATCGACGGTCCACGCCGTCGGCCGATGACGGTCGCGGCCTTCGCAGAACCGGGGAAGGCGCCGTTCATGCCTGGACCGCTGATACGCGCACCGCGCGGAACGCGGATCCATTTGTCGATCCGCAACTCGCTTGGAACCCCGCTCACGTTCTTCGTGCCCGCTGCGCTCCACGGTGGCCCGGACCAGCCCGGGGCCGAGGACTCCGTCGTCGTTCCCGTCGGCGACGTGAAAACGGTTACGACCGACGCTACCGTGCCAGGGAATTACGTGTATCGCGCGACCACCGCACGGGGTGCGAGCAGAAGGGCACTCATGGAAGGACTCCTAGCCGGTGCGATCGTGATCGATACTACGTCGATGAGCGAGCCGGCGCATGACCGCGTGTTCGTGATCATGCAGACGCTCGACTCCGCATTCGCCGCGTATCAAGACACGGCACGCGCACCGATTGCACAAGCACCGGCGGAAGCCGGGCGCGTGGTGTTCACGATCAACGGTCGCTCGTGGCCGAACACAGATCGGATACACGCGACAGTGGGTGACTCGCTTCACTGGCGAGTCATCAACGCATCCAGCGAGGTACATCCGATGCACCTGCACGGATTCTATTTCCGTGTCGATGCATTCTCCGGCCCGCTGGCCGACTACCAGGGCAGGCCGCAACCAGGACAACACGTCGTTACGCAGTTGATGTCGCCATTGTCGGCCATGTCGATCACCTGGTCGCCTGACCGGCCGGGCAACTGGATCTTCCACTGTCATTTTGCAATTCACCTGGAACCGAACAACTCCATACCTGCCGAGACGGATGATCCGCAGATGCGCGACATGGCAGGGCTTGTGCTCGGTGTCGAGGTCGCTTCCCGACCGGGCGCAGCCGCGGTTGTTGAGCCGAATGCGGTGCGACATCTTCGGCTGATCGCAATCGCTGATTCGTCGGTGCACCACGGCGGGCGCTCGGACACCCTGCCGGCGTTGCGCTTCGTGCTCGAGGAGCACGGTCATCGTATCGACACGGGCAGGGACTTCAGCCCCGAGATCGATCTCACGCGCGGCGAGCCGGTATCGATCATGATCGTGAATCATCTGGCCGAGCCGACGAGCGTGCACTGGCACGGAATCGAAGTCGAGGATAGTTACGTGGATGGTGTGCCGGGTTTCAGCGGCGCCGGCACGCGCGTGGCCCCCGGAATCGCACCGGGCGACTCATTCGAGGCGCGGTTCACGCCGCCGCGCTCCGGCACGTTCATGTATCACGCACACGTGGACGAGGTTCGCGAGCAGACAGCCGGCCTGGAAGGGGCGCTGATAGTGCGGGATCCGGGCGCGACTGCATCGCCGGATGACCATGTCTTCTTCCTCAAGGGTCAGCGATTCAATCCTGCGCACCCGCTCGAGATCAACGGTCAGGCCAGTCCTGATACGGTGGTGCTGCACGTCGGCCGCGTAGCGAGATTTCGAATTCTCAACCTCAGTACCCAGACTCCGACACCGACCATCTCGCTCACGGCGCGGCAGGATAGCGCGCCGTCGAACGGCAGAGGCATGACGATCGTACGCTGGCGGCCGGTTGCCAAGGACGGCGCGGCGCTGCCGGTGAGTGCGCAGGTTCCACGCGCGGCGCGGCAGATGATCAGCATGGGCGAGACGTACGATTTCGAATTCGTGCCGCAGCATCCTGGACTCCTCGGGCTCGAGGTGCACAGTACTCCGCCGCCAGGTATCCGCGCACCACCGGGCTTGCTCGTCAGGGTGCCGATTCGCGTGTCGAACTGACCTGTCGCGCGATTCCGAACTCGTCTGATCGTGCATCTCCGCCTGTTCGGCGGCTGTTGCCACTTCCAGTCGCACGACCATGCATCCTTATTTCGGATGGATGACGCATCGTCATCACAACGAATGAGGAACGACAGGCATGATCGCTCGACGAAAGCTCGGAACACAAGGCCTCACAGTCTCCGCCATCGGACTCGGCTGCATGGGGATGACCGCGTCATATGGATCGCCGGAGGAACGTGATGAGCGGGAAGCCATCGCGACGCTGCACCGTGCGCTCGAGATCGGCGTCACCTTCCTGGATACTGCCGAGGTGTACGGTCCGTTCACCAACGAGGACCTCCTGGGCCGCGCGCTCAAGGGGAAGCGGGACCAGGCGACGATCGCGACGAAGTTCGGCTGGCGCATCGGAAAGCCCGGGGAGGAGCGCGGTCTCGACAGCAGGCCGGCGCACATCCGCGAAGCAGTCGAAGGCTCGCTGCGCAGGCTGCAGACAGATCACATAGACCTTTTATATCAGCATCGCGTCGATCCCACCGTCCCCATCGAGGATGTCGTGGGTGCGATGGCCGACCTCGTGCACGCGGGCAAGGCTCGCTTTCTCGGACTGTCGGAAGCAGGCGAGGAAACCATAAGACGCGCGCACACCGTACACCCGATATCTGCTCTGCAGAGCGAGTATTCGCTGTGGGAGCGCAACCTCGAGCCGCGCATCATTCCGCTGCTGCGTCAGCTCGGCATCGGCCTCGTTCCGTTCAGCCCACTGGGCCGCGGCTTTCTCACTGGCGCGGTGAAGCGCGCCGAGGAATATCCGGAAAGCGACTACCGCCGGGGCGATCCACGCTTTCAGGGCGCGAATTTTGATGCCAACGTGCGCGCGGTTTCCGTAGTGAAGGAGATCGCGGTGCAGAAGAAGGCGACTCCCGCACAGATCGCGCTCGCATGGCTGCTGCACAAGGGTGATGACGTCGTGCCGATTCCCGGCACCAAGCATCGTGCCCGTCTCGAGGAAGACGCCGGCGCGGTCGATGTGGTGCTCAGTGAGGCGGAAATGACGCGACTCGACGATGCGCTTGCGCCCGACAAGGTGGCGGGCGAACGCTACACAAAGGAACGCATGGCAACCGTGGACAGGTAACGAAGATGCAGAAACGAAGTCTTGGCCGTGAACGCCTGGAAGTATCCGCACTCGGACTCGGGTGCATGGGAATGAGCGACTTCTACGGCGCACATGATGACAGCGAATCGATCGCGACGATTCATCGCGCGATCGAGCTCGGAGTAACGCTGCTGGACACAGCGGACATGTACGGACCCTTCACCAACGAGCAACTCGTTGGAAAGGCGATCCGCGATCGTCGCGACAGGGTAGTGCTCGCGACCAAGTTCGGGAACATGCGCTCGGAATCCGGTGCCTATCTTGGCATCAACGGCTCGCCGGATTACGTGCGGGAGGCGTGCGATGCATCGTTGGGGCGTCTGGGCGTGGATCACATCGATCTCTACTATCAGCATCGCGTCGATCCCAAGGTGCCGATCGAGGATACGATCGGAGCGATGGCCGATCTCGTACGCGCGGGAAAGGTGCGGCATCTGGGGATGAGCGAGGCCGCGCCGGCTACTCTGCGGCGGGCAAACGCGGTGCATCCGATAACCGCGTTGCAGACCGAGTATTCACTCTGGAGCCGCGACGTGGAGGACGAGATCCTTCCAACCTGCCGCGAGCTCGGTGTCGGCTTCGTCGCCTACAGTCCACTCGGCCGCGGCTTTCTCACCGGCAAATTCAAGAGTGAGAACGATCTTCCCGCCGACGACTGGCGTCACAACAATCCGCGCTTTCAGGGGGAGAATTTCGACAGGAACCTGGAGCTGGTGCGGCACGTCGAGCAGTTGGCGAAGTCGAAAGACTGCACGCCGTCGCAGATCGCGCTCGCGTGGCTGCTGCATCGGGGCGACGATATCGTGCCGATTCCGGGGACCAGGCACGAGAAGTACCTGGAGGAGAACGTCGGAGCGCTGAGGGTGGTGCTCACGGCCGCGGACATGTCGCGCATCGATGAGATCGC
>DATNCZ010000485.1:0-13080 GCA_035553335.1 Gemmatimonadaceae bacterium | reverse complement strand
GAATATTCGGGAATTCATCGGTCACTCGATCGCTCCCATGGCTTCCAGGAGGCGATTCAGATCTTCGGTGGAATAGAACTGGATTCTCAGCTCACCTTTGTCGCGCTTCTTTCGAACGAGTGAGACATCGGTTTGAAACCGTTTTCGCAGGAGATCTTCGACATGTCTTATTTCAGGCGGGCGGGTGTCTTCCTTACGTGGCCTGCCCCGGTGTGGCTTGTCATGACGTGGTGCATCCTGTCTCACGCGCTCTTCGATTGCGCGGACCGAGAGGCCATGCTCGACGGCCTCTATGGCGAGCTTCGTGGCTAGCGTGGCATCTTCGAGTGCCAGGAGCGGTCGCGCGTGGCCGAGGCTCAACGCACCTGTCTCGAGCATCTTGCGTACGGCTGCTGGCAGCTGAAGAACTCGCTGGAGATTCGCTACCGTGGAGCGATCCTTTCCAACCAGGTCGGCGATCTCGTTCTGAGTGAGGTCGAACTCGCTTGCGAGACGGGCGTAGCCTTCGGCTTCCTCTATCGGATTGAGATCTGCGCGCTGCAGGTTCTCGATCAGCGCGAGGGTCAGCATCGTACGGTCGTCGTAGTCCCGGACTATTGCCGGTACCGTGGTCCAGCCAAGCGATTTGACTGCACGAAGGCGACGCTCGCCGGCGACGAGCTCATATCCATCCTTTGCGTTTCGCACCGCTATCGGCTGGAGCAAGCCCGCCGTCCGAATGCTATCGGCGAGCTCTTTCAGCTCTTCAGGGCCGAATTCCTTTCTCGGCTGGTAGTGGTTCGGGCGGATGTCGACGATCGTGATTTCACGAAGCGCGCTGGCTGGCTCCGCCACCTTTGTATCTGATTCTTCAGCGGGTGCCGTTGAAGACGATCTCGGCCTTTGAGTCGTTCGCTCGCCGAGCAGGGCATCGAGTCCTCTTCCAAGGCGGCGAGGCGAAGGGGTTTTGTCTGCGCTCATTGGGTCGGTTCCCCATTGCCGTTGGTCGGCAGTGCCTCTCGTTGGATGAGTTCTCTTGCAACGCCCATGTACGCTTGCGCACCAACCGATGCTACATCGTAGAGGATGATCGGCTTTCCGAAGCTGGGTGCTTCAGCGAGTCTGACATTCCGTGGAATTACTGTTTCGAAGACTTGCGAGCCAAAGTATTCACGTGCATCGCTTGCGACCTGGCGACTGAGGTTGAGGCGAGCATCGTACATGGTGAGGAGGACCCCATCGATGCCGAGTGATGGATTGACCCCTTGCTGGACCCGGTGAACGGTGTTGAGGAGCTGAGAGAGGCCTTCGAGCGCGTAGTACTCACACTGTAGCGGAATAATCAGGGCGTCTGCCGCTGCCAGCATGTTGATGGTGATGAGTCCGAGTGACGGGGGGCAATCGATGAGAATGAAATCGTAGTCGTCCTTTACCAGTTTCAGCGCCTCTCGCATCCGCTGTTCCCGGTGTGGCTGGTCGACCAGCTCGATTTCGGCGCCTGCGAGGTCTGGTGTCGCGGGGAGGACATCGAGGAGGCGGAAGTGTTCACCCACCTTGCGGGCTTCTGCGACGGTTGCCTCGCCCAGAAGTACTTCATAAACCGTCTTGCCGATGTCGTTGGGCTCGATGCCGATACCGCTGGTGGCATTGCCCTGTGGATCTCCATCTACCAGGAGCGTGCGCTGTTCGGCAGCTGCGAGAGAGGCTGCGAGGTTCACTGCGGTCGTCGTCTTTCCGACGCCGCCTTTTTGATTGGCGACAGCTATGACTCTGGACAATTGACGGAATGTACCTGGCGGAGGGAGAGGTCGAGGAATCTAAGGCCGTCTGGCGCGGGTTGCATGATCTCCATCGCGATCCATGATCCAGCGCGAGGTAGGAAGCTTCAGTTGCGGGAGGGTGGAATGCTCAGGACTGAAACGCAAGAGAGGGCAGCGCTGGCTGCCCTCTCTGTGGAACGTGAAAAAGCCAAATTGTGGAACGTGAAAAAACCGACTTACGGATTCGGGGTAAAGCGCCAGTCCGCCGAGACACTGACAGTGATGGTCTGCTGTCCTGGATTGATCTGCGTTTCTGCGGACTGAGCCATCGTCTTGGCGGCGAACATGGGTCTTGGAGGAGGAGGATAGGATCCACCGCCTCCAACATTCAGGTGCATGAGTGGACCAAGGGATCCGCCAGCGGCTTTGGCGGCAACTTCGGCGTCGGCACGCGCTTTCACTACCGCCTCCGCAAGCGCCTTCTGACGGGCGGCGTCGGTATTGGTTGCGTAGAAGTCGAGTGAGGAGATCATGTTGGAGCCGTTTGCCAGCGCGGTGTCGAGCACTTTACCAATCTGCTTGAGGTCATGTATGTCTGCGAGTACGGTGTTTGTCACCGTATAGCCCGTAAGTGTCGGCGCCCGATTGGGATCGTAGCGATACTCCGGGTTCACGCTATAGCCCGTTGTGGAGAGTTGTTCGTTAGTTAATCCTAACCCACGTAAGGCAGATAAAACCGCATTCTGCTTCTTGGCATTGTCTGCCGCTGCCACTGCCGCGGTCGCTGCCTTTGTCTGGACTGCGATGCTGATGGTCGCACGATCCGGCGTGAACTTGGCGTCTGCGGTCGCAGAGCTTGCGATCGTTGGAATCGGGTCGTGGGTCATGGGTGCGCTCTGAGCGGAGAGCAACGTTCCCGAGAAGACGGATAGTACGAGGACTTTATCGAGTAGCATCAAGGCTCCAGGAAATTTGTAGAAAGGACGTTGGGTTCGTCCCTGGTGTTGGAACACCGATGCGGCAGCTATTGTGCCGGCTGCCTCGGCGGAAGGACGAACTCGAAGCTCAGGGCGTTACCAGCTCGTAATCGTGGATGCGCGCGAGATCCATTCCCGTGGTACCCCTCGTCGTGGACTCGATGAACATCGAACGGAAGCGCGCGTTCCAGATAATCTCGTTCGCCTTGTACGACGTTCGGGAGTGCACGCTTTGCGAAAATGTTTCATCGTTTCCCGAGAGCAGGACGAGGAATTCTGCTTCGTTCTCTATCAGTGTTTCAGCAGTGCAGTGGAACAGCGGGCTGGATTCATCGATCGGGTGCACGACGGTCCAGCTCAGAGCGAAGAACGTGACCTTGTCGAATTCCAGCGGCAGCGATGTGAACTCTCGTACACGCTCACCGTTCGGCCGCACGGCGATCCTGCTGTACATGATCTGTACTGAGACTTCGATCAATTGATTGCTGCGTTCGTTTGCGCAACGGAACATGAACGCTCTGATACCACGGTACGGTGCGATCAGTGCGTGCCTGCTGTACATGATCGCAGCACTCGGCCGGGAGAATCGCGCGAACACCAGACCCGTCGCGAGTGCTGCACTCAGCAATCCGATGAACGACTCGACACTAAGCAGAATATTCGCCGGCATCCCGACCGGCGCGATATTACCGTAGCCGATTGTACCGAATGTCTCGACGCTGAAGAAGTAGGCACGGAAGTAATCACTGAACAGCGTGGAGTGTCCGGCGAAACCAGCACCAGCGAGCGCGTTGCGGCCGCATGCGAGATAGCCCAGTCCGAACACAGCATTCACGACGACGTAGAACGTCGCGATGATGAGCAGGAAGCGTCCCCACCCCATCCCCAGCAGGGCGTGGTATGGAGCGAATATGTGCCTGCCCTTGGTTCCGGCGAGTTCTACATTGAACGTGCCGTCGCGATTTAGTAGCCTTACGCGACTATCTACCGCGATGCGATTTCCGAAGCCCAGATTACGAGCGGCGTCCGGATCTGTAACCGGCTTGTTTACAGGGGGTACTGGATCAGCGATGCGACGAAACCCTCAGCGAACGTGTCGTGAACTGCTACTCGCTAACTGTAACCTTTATGCCACCAACCGTGCCAGCGACAAGGTTGTAGATCGCGGCGCCGATGAAGCCGCAGATGTAGCCGATCACTCCATAGATGACCGGGATGAAGATGACTCCGAGCCCGCGAGCTGCACTGCCGAATGGAGCGGGCATCGGAATCATCGAAGTAAAGAGATACATGAGGACGCCGATGATGATTCCGATAAGAAGGTACGTGACGCCAACTATCAGCGCGAACTGGCCAGGCTCAATCCTCGTGATGCTCCGAATGCTTGACATGGCATAAGCTCCGTCTGCGGGTGGACTGCACGTATGCGCAAATCATTCGTGCGTGAATCATTTGCGCGCCAACTCCGCGTCGATGACTGATTGCAACCAGCCTGACAGTTACGATGCGGACTTCAATGCGGCAGCAAGTTTCCTCACTTCGACTTCCGGATCTGCGACTTCGACGACCAGTTGATCGAACTTCTCATGGTTCAGCGCTATGACGATTGTGTTGTCCGTATCATGCACATCGTAGAAGACGCGTCTGCCATGCTGATAGAACGTGCCGGCGGTAATGACGCCAGGGATCTGGGTACCGGGCATACGGAGGCCATGCCACCATCCGCGTGCTGCTTCGGGATCTATCGTCACACCGGAAATGTGTACGAGCGGGATTCGGATCTGACTCTTGAGTGCCCAGAACTTATCCATGCCCTGGACATCGAAGACGGCCATGCCATCGGCGATCGATATTTCGACCAAGCGCACGCTTCCTTCGAAAGGAGACGAAAGAAAATACGGTGTTCCAGAATCGAACGGAACAAGCGGTACGACGGCCGATCCAGGCGGCTAGCTGGTAGCGCCCCGCCTGTGATGTCGCTCGACTTCTATGACGAGGTTCTGAATGTCGTTGGGGCTGACTCCGGGAATGCGGGACACCTGAGCCAGGGAACGAGGTCGAATCGCGGTGAGCTTGTGGCGCGCTTCGAGGGTGAGTGACGCCATCCGAGCATAATCGAGATCTCCCGGCAGGGAGAACTCACCCATCCGCTTGATTTTATCTGCCTGAATACGCTCGCGGTCGAAGTAGCCAGCGTACTTGATTTCGAGTTCTGTCGAGAGGACTGCCGCGGGGTCGAGGTCCTGGCCCACGTCGACGGCGGCGAACAGGGAAGCAAGTGAAACGTTCTGACGCCTTGCGACCTCCGCGATCTTCACGGAGTGAACCAGTGCGTTGCTATCGATGTCGGACAGGATCGGCGCAGCCTGATCGGGACGAATGCTGGTTTCTTCAGCCAGTCTGCGTGCCTCGCGATCAGCGGCGAAACGGCGCTCGACGACCTGACGCTCACGCTCATTGTACAGGCCCAACTCGAGAGCAATGGGTGCGAGACGCTCGATCGCATTGTCCTGTCGCACGGTAAGGCGAAACTCGGAACGGGAGGTGAACAGGCGGTACGGCTCGTCCACGCCACGCGTCACGAGATCGTCGATCAGCACTCCGATGTACGACGTATGTCGGCCAAGCACGATCGGGTCTCGACCCGTGCAAGCGAGGCCGGCGTTCAGGCCGGCAACTACTCCCTGTCCGGCGGCTTCCTCGTAGCCCGTCGTGCCGTTGATCTGGCCGGCGAAGTACAAGCCATTTATGGCCTTGACCTGCAGCGACGGGTCGAGCTGCGTAGGAGGATAGTAATCGTATTCGATCGCATAACCCGCGCGGTTCATGCGGGCGCGCTCGAGCCCGGGGATGCTGTGGAGGATCTCGACTTGGACGTCGGCAGGGAGTGAGGTCGAAAGTCCATTGACGTAGAGCTCGCTCGTGTCGTGACCTTCCGGCTCGAGGAATATCTGGTGACGCTCTGCGTCCGGAAATCTGAGGATCTTGTCCTCGACGGATGGACAGTAGCGTGGGCCTCGGGCGGAAATCGCACCGCCGTACATGGCCGACTTGCCAATGTTGTCAGCGATTATCTGCTTGCCGGGCGCGCCGAGGTAGGTGATCCAGCACGGGAGCTGAATGGGATGACGGGTACCGGAGGCGGTCGACCGCGGTGCAGGCCAGAAATGCGACCAGGAGTAATCGAACTGATCGATTTCGCTTTCCTGGACCTGGAGCTGCGAGAAATCGACAGAGCGCCCGTCGATGCGCGGCGGCGTGCCAGTCTTGAACCTTTCCACCGTAAGTCCAGCACGCTCGAGCTGTTCGGCGAGATGGGTAGTGGCGGACTCGCCAGCTCTACCGCCGGAAAGGCTCATTTCCGTACCGATGTGGATGCGCCCTCTCAGAAACGTCCCGGCGGTAATCACGACGCAGCGCGCGGCGAACTTCCTGCCTTCGAGCGTCTCCGCACCGCGTATGGTTGCACCGGCCTCATCCATGATGAGCCGGGCGACGGTACCCTGGATGGTCTGAAGGTTGGGCTGTTCCTCGATGAGGCTGCGTGCTGCTCTGCGGTAGAGGCCGCGATCGCACTGCGCGCGGGGAGACCATACTGCCGGTCCCTTGCTCCGGTTGAGCATCCGGAACTGCAGCGAGGCCAGATCGGTGGCTCGGCCCATGATTCCGCCGAGTGCATCGACTTCACGGACTACAGTACCCTTGGCAACCCCGCCGATGGCCGGATTGCACGACATCTGCCCGATAGTTTCGAGCGCGCTGGTGATTAGGGCGACGGATGCACCGAGCCGCGCGGCGGCAACGGCCGCTTCGGTGCCCGCGTGGCCGGCGCCTATGACGATTACGTCGAACGAGGATTCAAAACTTTGCATGGTGGTGGTGTCCCGTTATAAATGTAGGGCACACCACTAACTTTGGACCATGCCGATCTCCGTTACTCGTGACCGTCCTACGGTCTTCGTCCGGCGCGAAGCGTTCGAGCGCGTGGGGCTGGAGCGCCACGCCATAGATGCGCGCTTCAATCTGACCGATGAAGAATTTGTAGTCGAAGGAGGATTGATCGCGATTGGGCCACTGCCATCGGACGACATGTTGAGCGATCTGGTGATCCAGCTGGAAACGATCGGACTTCGCTACTTCGACGACTTCTTCGAGCTCAGTGGAAACTGGCCCGAGTGGATTGGCGTATTCGTAACATCTGCCTGACCTGATAGTGACGCGCTGGCCACGCGCCGCGATGCCAACGCGTGGGTACGTATCGATCGCCGGCATGATGGTCGTTGCCGTGTGTGCTGGTTGCGCGGCGCGTACTCAGGTCGCTGCGCCCTTTCCGAAATCGGAGCCGGCCAAAGTGGCTGCGCGCGTCGCTCCGGTAGAAATCCCGACTCCGCCTGTGATGCCATCGCTTCGGGAAAGCGAAGATGCAACGTCCTCGCAACTCGATCGCGCGCTGGATGAGGGCAAGGCGCTCGGTCGCGAAGTGGATTGGGTCAAAGCCGAGGAAGCGGCAGCAAGCGGTGATATGGCAGCTGGCGAATACCTCATCACCTACCTGATAACACCGGCCGACGACTACTACGATCTCGAAGCTGCTCAGCCGAATCTGCCGGCGCATCATACGACAGTGGTGCCAGGATCGGCGCACGTTGCGGTAGTGGTGCGAGACGCAGCGGACGGACGGATGGTTCAAGGGCTGGAAGTTCGTGCAGTGCTACACGACGAGAATTCCGGCGACGAACGGAGTGCCCTGCTTCCCTTCGAGTGGCATCCGATTCTCAATCGGTACGGGGAGAATCTCGTCCTTCCGTCGAGTCCGTTCACGTTGCGCGTGTACATCTCGATGCCGACGTATGGCAGGCACGATCAGGTCAACGGTGATCGGTTTACCGGGAAGGTAACGGCGAGATTCACGCACGTCGTTGTTTCACCGGATTCGCTTGCGGTGGCATCGGAGCGTCTAGCGCGTGGTGACTCGCGCCAGACTGAGAGCCTTGCACGTAACGAAGGTGATGTGATCGATCGGCCGCTTTCCGAAATGTTGCGCGGTGCCGATGTCAGCGGATCCCAGGTGCGTTCAGGTGATTACAAGGTAGCGGTGGTGGTACAGGCTGCGCGCGGAGCGTGGGCGGATCGCAATGGGGATCTGAGTTACGAGAGCGCGAACGACAACATCGGGCCCGTCGCGCATCTGGATGTGAGCATACGCGACGCAATTACGGGGCGCTTCATACCTGGGTTGAAGGTGCGCGCTACAATTCTGGATTCACGCAGGCGGGAGGTCGACACGTACCTGATGCCGTTTACGTGGCATCCGTGGATGAATCATTACGGCTTGAACGTGCCGGTTCCCGGAAAGGGGCGATACACAGTGCGCATACGTGCGGACGCTCCTGCGTTTCGGAGATTTGGGAGCACGGCGCTCCGGAAGTTCAACAAGGCGGTTGACGTGACGGTGCGTAACGTGCGGTTCAATATCACGGGGGCGCGGTAACGCACGATGTGCTGATCGGATTCCGATCGCGCGTATAGGGGCAGGTGCGGTGCGCGACGCATCGACGCGGCGTTGATCCAAATCCGATAACGCGTTAAGGGGCCAGGCGCGGATATATCCGGTGATCACCGAATTCGATAACGCGTAAATGGGCCAGGCGCGGAATAATCCGCGCCCTACAGGCGCTGTTCCACGATGGACCACAGTTCGACGTCGGCGACGCCGTTTTCGATTTTATCGATGACGACTTCGGTTCCGGTGGTGACGGCGTCACCGTTTATGCTGCGGGCGGGGGTGCGTGCCGGGGATCCGCGGAACGAGAACGAAATTTCGCCGAGCTCGGTCGGCGTGATGGGTTGCGTAACGGTCGCGACGGTTCCCTGCAGCTCCTCGATTTCCTCGTGCGGGTCATTGAGCGATCCGCGTAGTGCCCACTTGGCCATGAGGACCGTCATTCCCGACCAGCCGGCGGCTGCGGCTACGAGTGCGGCGATCAATATGATAATAGTATCATATTGTGAATATTTCGTTGCGAGGTAACCGACTGCTCCGAATGCTCCAAGCGCTGCACCGATGACCGGCGTATTGAAACCGGCCATCGGAAATCTTATCGCGCCCGGCTCGTGTCCCTTGCGGACCGTGCCGTGAAGCATTGCATAAACGCCGATGAACAACCCGGCGCCAAAGACGACGGCGTAAAAGACGATCTCAGTTTCGCGCAGGGACATCATGAACCAAGATACTTTCGGAACCACGCGATTGTTGCGGGCCAGGCCTTCTGTGTCGCGGTCATGTTTGCACCATTATTGCCCGTCTGCGCTCTGAGAAAGCCATGTCCGGCGCCTTCGAAGATGTGCGGCTCGTAAGTCTTGTGCATCGCCTTCATCGCCGAGTCCGCGGGGGCCACCGTTGCAACGACGCGTGCATCACTGCCGCCGTACAATCCAAGCACCGGCGCCCTGACAGACATCAGATCCGCTGCGCTCGGCGAGGTTCCGTAGTACACGACGGATGCACCGAGGGACGGCGAGACGACGGCGTGTGCGAATGAAGCGGTGCCACCCCAGCAGAAGCCCACGACTCCGTACTTGTGCAGTGCCGATGGGAGTCCCATGGCGTAGTTCGCCGCCGCGGCAATACCGGCCTGAACGTTGGCCGGATTGAGTTTGGAGACGGCAGCCACGCCTTCCTGATTCGTGAGTGTATCGGCACCTGCGGGAATCTTTCCACCGGGTATGAGATCCGGGGCGATCGCGATGTAGCCTTCCTTGGCGAGCTGATCGGTGACTGCACGAATCCATGTGCTCATGCCGAATATCTCGTGGATGACCACGACAACGGGTGCCTTGGTTGCACGTTCCGGATAGACGATCCACGCGTGGAGCGAATCGCCCGTCGACGTCTTGAGCATTACCCACTGACCGTGTCGTGGCGATGCATCGAGCCGCGCAAGCGAATGCTCTGCGTCCGGCGGAAGCGTGGTATCGTCAGCGACGTTTGCCGACGCGTGCGCCGACATATCATGCGATGACATATCGTGTGTCATCCCGCCTTGCGCCAACATCAGGGATGGTACCGCAATGAGTACCGAGCTTACCAGTGCAGTAATGATACGCATGAGTGATGTTCGGTTAAGGGTTGACCTGACTTCGTGCAGCCAACGCGAACTTTTCGGCGAGGAAGTCACCGACCCGTCGCTCGAGATAGTACACGGGATGGAATGGATTCCAGCCTCCGACGAATCCAGCATGACCGCCTCCCTTCGGAAAGTCCAGTATCAAATGGGGATTCTGCTCCGCTATACGAGCGACTTCCACAAGAACATCGGGTGGCAAGAACGGATCATCCACAGCGTTGAGAAGGAGCGTGTCCACTGTGACTGCGTGCAGATACTGGATGGAGCTCGAGCGCGTGTAATAATCTATCGCGTCATCAAAGCCGTGGACGGGTGCGGTAACGGTATCGTCGAAGCCACGCAGGGTGGTGATGGCGTTTATGCGATCGGGCGTTGGCAGGTCCGGGTATCGTGATTGTTTTTCGATCGCCTTCTGCTTGAGCGAGTCGAGAAAATACTTCTGATACAGGCGTGAGAAGCCGCGATTGATGTAATCGGAGCCGCGTCCGAGATCGAACGGGACTGATACAGTAGCTGCGGCAACCAACAGCGCGTTCGCTTTCTCTCGTTCTTCGCCGAGGTACTTGAGCAGAATATTTCCGCCGAGCGACACGCCAGCGACGGCGAGTGGCGCGTTTGGGCGACCGAGTGCAATTTGGCGAAGCACGAATGCAAGGTCGCCTGTCTCGCCGGAGTGGTAGAATCGGCGCGCGCGATTGGGCTCACTTCCGCACGAGCGCCATATCAGCAGATCGGCGCTCCATCCGCGGCGCTGCATCTCGGCGAGCAACGCCTGTGCGTAATGGGAGTGGATGGAGCCTTCGAGTCCGTGCAGGAGCAGCACGTGCGGAGTACTGTCGGGCGAGTCAGCCGGCGCTTCGAGCCGGTGGATTTCCAGGAAATCATCGTCCGGCGTTTCCCAGCGTTCTGTCCGAGTTGGGATGGACTGCTGTCTGCGAACGAGTTTTCCCCAGAGGGTCTGAGCGTGCGGGCCAGGTATCCACCAGGCCGGCGTATAATGTATGGGGCGATCGCTCATGGACTGTACATTGGATTCTGTTCAAGATATATACACCCGACAAAATTCCGGCAAAAACACTGCGATTGCCGGCAATGCTCTGCATTTTCCGGACGGACTTGCGTCGTCTTTGTAAGGGTCATGTTCGGATCATTCACGGTTGAGGCATCGCCGTAGGGCAAAAGGTGCAACGCCAGTAACCGAGTGATACAAAAGCAGACAGCCTTTAGAACTCCTGTATGCATTTTGAGCTCGATAACGAGCCGCCCTGACTCAATATCTTACGCGGCTGGAAAACGCATATAGTGTCCTGAAAGCGTACTTGCCCCCTTCGCACGTACTCGTAGGTTGTACTCCGCATCGAGTAAACATTCCCACGTGCGGGCCACTACGTGGCATCCGGCATAATGCGAGGCTGTCTGTGTCATCGGTTGCCGAAGGTGATCTGGAATCGATCGCTGTTGCAGGTGTCAGTCGGGAATATTTGCTGCATCACCGCGTCTGCCCCGACAAGCTCGACGGCGAAGGCGCATTGATCGTTGCGGTAGGCCCAGGCGCGTTTCTCGAAGCGATCTCTGAGCTGAGTGATGTGTACGGCCGGAGGATCATTATCCGCGATGCATCAGACGACGATCTCGAGCGAATGATCGAGCGCATCACCGCACATGTTGATAGCGGTACGGCTCCCGTACAAAGCGGTGAAGAAGACACCGCGGACGTCAGAGAAATCGCGAATCAGCCGCCGGTAATCCGGTATGTGAATACACTTCTGCACGACGCTTATGAAGCGGGCGCAAGCGATGTTCACATCGAGTCGACGCGTGCAGGCGCAACCGCGCGAGTACGGGTCGACGGCGTGCTCGCTCCGGGTATTGACCCCCCGCGAAGACTGCATGAAGCCGTGGTGTCGCGCATCAAGCTGCTTGCAGATCTCGACATTTCCGAGCGTCGTCGCCCACAAGATGGGAGAATTCGTGTCCGCGTCGAAAATACCGAGCTGTATCTGCGCGTCTCGACCGTCCCCACGGTACATGGCGAGAGCGTTGTGCTCCGTCTGTTGGATCGTGGAACGCGTCCGGTAGATCTTTCCGCGCTCGGCATGCCAGATGGCATCCTGCGAGAGATGGGGAGCGCGATCGATCGACCACACGGAATGGTGCTCGTCACAGGCCCGACCGGCAGCGGGAAAACGACGACACTCTACAGTGCTCTGCGCCGGCGCGATATCCGGACGGAGAAAGTGGTTACCGTGGAAGATCCGGTCGAGTATCAATTGGAAGGCGTGACACAAGTTCCAGTGCACCGACAAGCTGGTGTCACCTTCGCATCCGCACTTCGCTCGATTCTCAGGCAGGATCCGGACGTCGTGATGATCGGTGAGATGCGCGACACGGAGACCGCGGAAATTGCAATCCAGGCGTCGATGACGGGCCATCTCGTTTTCTCGACGCTTCACACCAACGACGCGATCGGCGCGTTACCACGACTGTTCGATCTCGGTATCGCGCCGTATCTCGTTGCAGCTACGCTGACCGCGATTCAGGCCCAACGTCTGGTTCGTATTGCATGTTCGGAATGCAAGTCCTCCTGTGAGCTTCGTAGCGAGCTCGTCGATCTGCAACGAAGCGTCGCGCCGGAAATTCCCGTTGCTGACTTCGTTCGTACGAACGGCTGTCCTTCATGTCGTGGTACGGGATTCAGGGGACGCATCGGGATCTTCGAGATCGTTGCGGTGGACGACGCCATGCGGGCCGCGATTGCCAGGAGTGCGCCGAGGGCGGAGCTCAAGTCGCTTGCGGACGAACGCGGGCACCGTCCCATGCTCGCCGACGGGATCGCAAAAGCCGCGTGTGGCATTACAACCATGGAAGAGGTGCTCAGAGTCTGCAATGCCTAACCAACTACGTGACAGGCGTGCGTTCACGCTGATGGAGCTGCTCGTCGTCATAGCGATCATCGCCACGCTAGCGGCGATCGTTGCGCCGGCAATATTCCGCAACCTTGGCGACGCGAAAACCAGTGCAGCGCAGAGTCAGATCGAGATGCTGTCGATGGCCCTCAACTCGTATCGTCTCGACAACGGGGACTATCCAACGCAGGCACAGGGTCTTGCAGCGCTGCGTGTCGCGCCTACCGGCAGCGATGCGCCCCCAAATTGGCGCGGCCCGTACCTGACGCGTGACGTTCCGCTGGATCCCTGGCGACATCCTTACATCTACACTTTCCCCGGTGTCGAGAAT
>DATNCZ010000484.1:0-2174 GCA_035553335.1 Gemmatimonadaceae bacterium | reverse complement strand
GACGCTCGGTGGCACCTGCGTCAACGTGGGATGCATTCCATCCAAGGCGCTGCTCACATCGACCGAACACCTGGAATTCGCGAAGCTTCACGCCGCGGAACATGGTATCAAGATCGAAGGTGTAAGCGCGGACCTCGGCGTGATGATGAAGCGCAAGCTCGACGTCGTTGCGCAGAACACGAAGGGGATCGAGTTTCTCTTTCGCAAGAACAAGGTGACCTGGGCCAAGGGGCGCGGCACGCTGCGCGCCGGCAACATCGTCGACGTTACTGCGAGCGACGGCACCGTCACGCAGTACCAGGCGCGCGACGTGATCATCGCGACGGGGTCGGTTCCGATCGAGCTGCCGTTCTTCAAGTTCGACGAACAGCGCGTGTTGTCGAACACCGGCGCACTAACGATTCCCGAAGTGCCGAAGCATCTGATCGTGATCGGCGGCGGCGTGATCGGACTCGAGCTGGGCTCCGTGTGGCGCAGGCTCGGCGCTAAGGTGACGGTCGTCGAGCTCGCGGCGACGATTCTGCCCGGGATGGACGAGGACGTCGTCAAGGAAGCCGACAAGGTCTTCCGCAAGCAGGGATTGGAGCTTCGTCCCGCGACGCGTGTCACAGGTGGGCGGCGCGACGGCGACAAGGTATTCGTCGACATAGAGAAGGACGGTGCGAAGGAGACTCTGGAAGGCGATTACGTGCTCGTCGCGGTCGGACGCAAGCCGGTACTCAGCGGTATCGATGCAGCTGGTCTCGGACTCGCACTTGGAAAGCGCGGCGAGATAGCGGTCGATGCGCAGATGCGCACCAATCTGCCAAACGTGTACGCGATCGGCGACGTCGTCGGTGGAAAGCTGCTCGCGCACAAGGCCGAGGAAGAAGGCGTGGTTGCGGTCGAGGTCATCGCCGGGCACAAGGTGCACATGGATTACAAGTCCATGCCGGCGGTGGTGTACACGCACCCGGAGATCGCGACTTGTGGTCTCGCCGAGCACGAGGTGAAGGCGAGCGGACGTGCGTACAAGACCGGCAAGTTCCCGATGTCGGCGAACGGCCGCGCGCGGACGATGGCAGAGACTCAGGGCTTCGTCAAGTTCGTCGCCGATGCCGAGACCGAGGAGATACTCGGATGCCACATCGTTTCAGTTGATGCCGCGGATCTGCTGCAGGAAGTGGTGCTTGCGATGGAGTTCCGCGGAACGAGCGACGACATCGGTATCACGGTGCATCCGCACCCGACGCTATCGGAATCCGTGAAGGAAGCAGCCCTCGGCGTTTCGGGGCGCTCGATACACATCTAGCGCGTTCGTCGAGGCGAACGGAAACTCGTCATTCCCGCTTTCCTGGGGATGACGAGTTTTTTGTGTGCGCATTCGCACACAGGCCGATTTAACGGTTCCGGGCATCGGGCGTCAAAGGGATGTGACCACTACTCCATCTCTCTGGCGATCAACGGCGGTGCGGTGCCTGATCGCAATAGCGGCGGTCGCTCCGTCACTTGCTCCTTCGCTTGCACTGGCGCAGCGGCCGGTTGCGGGCGCTCCTCGCGGATCGCGGCAGGCGGCTCCGGTGTCGTCCGGCGTTCGCGAGCAGACCGCCGATCAACAGGTGATGCAGGTGCTGAATCGGCTCGCATTCGGGCCGAGGCCGGGCGACGCGGCGAAGGTACGATCGATCGGGGTCGATGCGTGGATCGATCAGCAGCTGCATCCGGAGCGCATCGACGATAGCGCGATGGATCAGATGCTCGCTCGCTATCAGATGCTGCAGCAGGATCAGACGACCCTGGCTGCGCAATATGCAACTGCGCAGCGACAGTTCCGTCTCATCAAGCGCGACACCGCGGATCGCAACGCACCCCAGAATACCGACATGCAAGCGTTGCGGGAGATACGCAAGTCGCACGCGCAACTCGTCAGCGAGATAGAATCGGCGCGCGTCGCGCGCGCGGTGGCCAGCAACAGACAGCTGTTGGAGGTGATGACCGATTTCTGGGAGAATCACTTCAACGTCTTCGTCGGCAAGAACGCGATAGAACCGTATTACCTCGCGGATTACGATCGGACGATACGCGAGCACGCGCTTGGCAAGTTCCGTGACCTGCTGGGCGCAGTTGCGCACTCGCCGGCGATGCTGGTGTATCTCGACAATGCGCAGAGCCGAGCCAATTCAGGGCAACCGACG
>DATNCZ010000483.1:0-7867 GCA_035553335.1 Gemmatimonadaceae bacterium | reverse complement strand
ATCCCGCAGGCGCAGTGCGGAATAGCCCTGCGGCTGAAGGCCCGGCGGCGTGTTCTGGCGCGCGGCCACCAGGGCCAGTTGCGACTCGAGCCGCCGGATGTCGATGCCATCACGGAGGCGGGCCACGACGTTGAGCGCCTGAAAGTCCGGGTTCGTCTCCAGCTCCGGCTGCGTGACGAACGCTTGGCCCAGTGGCGTCCAGATCTGAGTGCCTTCGTCGGGAAAGGCGAACCCGGCCGGCATCACGCCCACGACCGTGTAGCCATTGCCGTCCAGGGTCACCACGCGGCCGACGGCGCTGGCATTCCCTCCGAAGAGCTGCAACCACAGGGCATGACTCAGCACCGCGACGCGCGCATGAAGTTCCGACGGACGGAAGCCGCGACCCAGCGCCGGTCGCACCCCCAGCAGCTCGAAAAGCGACGGTGAGGCAAGAGTCGCCTGCACCTCCCGGGGCTCGCCCTGTCCCGTGAGGTTGTAGCGAGTCTCGGTGAATCCCGCGACGCTGCTCAGGTCGTGGTGGAGCCCGCTGATGTCCTGGACCTCCTGGTACGACAGGGGGCCGCGGCCCATCGGCGAAAGAGCAACCTTGCCACCCGTGCTCCACAGCTCCACGAGCTGGTCGTCGTGGGGATACGGGAGAGGCTTGAGCATCACGCTCTCCGCAACGCTGAAGATCGCGATGTTCGCGCCGGTGCTCAGCGCCAGCGTCAGTACGACGATGGCGGCGAACATCGGGTTGCGCACGAAGTGTCGAACGGCAAACCGGACGTCCTGGCGCACTCGGTCGAAACGTTCGGAAAGTTGCACGGTTCGCTCACGCTGGATCCCCAGCTGGTGAAGCACATTGGAGATGGTGTCGACGTCGCCGAAGCGGCGAAGCGCCGCCTCTCGCGCTTCGCTCGGCGTCATGCCAGCAGTAGCCACGTACTCCGCGATCTGCGACTCGAGGTGGAACTGGACCTCGGCATCCGCATCCGCCGTCGGATCCGGTCGCCAGCGGCGCCAGAAACGACGCGTCCGCGGCGGTGGAGACAAGGGGTCGGCGTCCGAGAAGCGCATGGCGGCGGGCGAGTCAGGCGGGCTCGCAGGTGGCCGAGAACACCTTGGCGACCGCGGTGACAAACCGGCTCCAGTTTTCGGCTTCGCGCGTGAGCTGGTGCCGGCCGGCGGCGGTGAGGTGGTAGTACTTGGCGCGCCGATTGTTTTCCGTCAGTCGCCACTCGGACTTGATCCAGCCGCGGTTCTCCATCCGGTACAGCGCCGGGTAGAGGGTACCCTCTTCGAGATTCAGGGCGTCGTCGGTGACCTGACGGAGCCATCGCGCAACGCCGAACCCGTGCATGGGCGCCCAGGATAGCGTCTTCAGGATCAGCCCGTCGAGACTGCCTTGAAGAACGGGAACTCCGGAACTGGCCACGTCTGCTCCCTTAGATGATCTGATGAACGTATCATCGCTTCATTAGAGCGTCAAGGGGAAACCAACTTGCCCGAGGGACAGCGCCTGGCGTTGAGGATAGAAAAAGCCCCGCAACGTAAACCGTTGCAGGGCTTGAACATATAAGTCGGCGGGCATTATACGAAGAAACTTGCTTTTTTTGCAAGTTTCATTATATAATGATCATGCTGGATGACGTCGCTGTCCGTGAGGCTTTCCATGTGGCTTTGCTGCGTAGGCTCGCTCCGACAGGCGGGATTCCGCGATGGCAGCTGAAGGGCGGGGTCAATCTCCGTCTGTTCTTTGGCAGTCCACGGTACTCTGAGGATATGGACTTGGATGCCGATCTAAATGCGCGATCAGCTCTTCGCCGAGAACTTATCAAGCATTTAGGAGACCCGTATTTCCGACGATCTCTCGCAACCCTTGGGATTCGAGACGTTCTCACCGATCGAACCGCAGCCAAAGACACCGAGACGACATTACGCTTCAAACTGCGTCTGGTCGCGCAGGGCGGTGTGCCGCTGCCAACCAAGGTCGAGATTTCCTTCCGTGATCCGCGTGCAGGGGATGAAGCCGTTGCAGAGCCCGTACCTGACGCAATTGCACTACGCTACCTGGAGGCAGATGACCTACCCCTCGTGGTGCCTCACTATCCACGAGCCGCTGCACTCCGCCAAAAGATCGCCGCTCTTGCGCGTCGAACAGCAGTACAGTCTCGCGACATATTCGATCTGGCGATTCTGACTCAGCAGACACTGATCGGCATCGATCTGACGTGGCTGAGAGCACGGCTTGACGACGCACTGTTGACCGAAGCGTATGCGCGTGCGCTTGCTGTGCCAGAGATAGCATTTCGAGGCGAAGTGCTGGAATTTATTGATGAGCCAGCGCGTGAGCGCTACGCCACGCGATGGGAAGAGCTACAACTCTTCGTAGCTGATCTCATAAGCGCGATCCGAGAAACTTCGGACGAGAGAGTGCGATGAGTAAAGTTGGCGACGCGGTTTTCCGCTCACTCATTCCTGATTCTCCAGTATTCACTACACGCGATGTCGCCGGTGCCGCTCAGGTGACCGATGATGTCGCCTCAAGAGATCTGAGTCGGCTTGCATCCCGAGGACTTATCACACGCGTGATGCGAGGGATCTGGGCAGATACGCGCCATCCCGACTTCTCGCCTTACGCTGTTGTGCCGGTGTTGCTGCAAAATTCGAAGCTGTCTGATAATAGAGTAGGCGCTCTATCGGGGTATGTCTCGCTCACATCGGCGTTGAATCTTCGTGGGATGATTCAGCAGATCCCCCGGTCAATTCACGTGGTTGCAGCATCCCAGCGTCCTAAACTGCGAACTGCCGTAGGAGTATATGAGTTTCACCGGCTTGATCCATCGCTCATGGCAGGCGCCGAGCCATTCGGGACCAAAGGAGCATTTGATGTTGCGACGTCTGCAAAGGCGCTATTCGATACGCTGTATATGTCGGTTAGGCGCGGTCGCCGTTTTGCCGCCCTTCCTGAGCTTGAGTTTCCCCGGGACTTTCGTGTTCGGGAAATGGAGACCTGGATCAGGCAGATAGCTTATGCTCCCTTGCGAGAAGCAGTCCATGAGCGATGGAATGTGCTCTACCGGAATCGCATGGCTGGCGTCCATCGCGGTGATGATTGATCTCTACACACCCTGCACATATAGGAAAAAGCCCCGCAACGTAAACCGTTACGGGGCTTGATCTTATCAGTCGGGGTGGCCGGATTTGAACCGGCGACCTCTTGCTCCCGAAGCAAGCGCGCTACCGGGCTACGCTACACCCCGATGCCTTCATGGTACAGCCTTGCAACTTAATCAGGGCTAACGGCGCTGCGCCACCCCGGATGGCGGCTGGGCTGGCGTGGCAGACAGGGTCGATTGTGCAAACTGCGACTTGGATTCCCGCTTTCGCGGGAATGACGAGGGTTTAGCGGGGACGACGATGGTTTAGCGAGAATGACGATGGTCTAGCGCGAATGACCAGGGCTCGAATCGGCCTAGCAGGAATCGGCCTCCCTCGCCATCTCTCACCTCCCCCGGTTAACATAGGCTCGGAACTCGCAATTACGCACCCGCAGAAACGGTCCAACACTCCAATCCGATCCCCGCATGGCCACCGCCGTCCTGCAAGAAGCTCCCACAGCCAAATCGCTGTACGAGGCCTCCAGCAAGCCTGAAACGCTGGCCCGGCTGGTCGCTCCGCTCCGCGCAGCCGACATCGCCGAGCTGGTGAATCAGCTGCAGCCTGCCAAGGCGGGCCGGGTTCTGGCCAATCTTCCGTTCGACGTCGCGGTAGATGTGATGGACGAGCCGGAGCTCGACCGGCGGCACGACATCGTCCAGCACATGGACAGGGGGATCGCCGGAGCACTGGTGGCCGCCATGGCGCCGGATCGGCGCGCCGATCTGCTGCGCGAGCTGAGCCCGGGCAAACGAAAGGCGGTCCTCGCCACGATCGAGGAGCCCGACCGGTCCGTCCTCAACGCGTTGCTGGTCTATCCGGAAGGGTCAGTTGGTGCGATCATGACCACGGAGTTCGTCAGCGTTGCAGCGAACACCACTGTCGCCGATGCGATCGAGCGCGTCCGCATACTCGCGCCCGACGTGACCGCCGTCTACGCTGTGTACGTGGTCGATCCGGTGAGCGGGAAGCTCGAGCGCTCGGTGCACCTGCAGGACCTGCTGCTTGCCGATCGCAACGCTCCGATCAGCAGCATCGGCGACGCACGCAAGCCGCTTTCCACGTCGCCGCTCACGAGTGAAGAGGACGTCGCGCGACTCATCTCCAAATACAATCTCGTCGCGCTCCCGGTGATAGATGACAGTGGCAGGATGATCGGCGCCGCGACTGTCGACGATGTCATCGACGCGATGGTGCGCGAGACGACCGAAGACGTTCAGCGCTTCGGTGGCGTTGCCGCGCTCGAGGTTCCGTACCTGCGCATCTCGCTCGCCGGCATGGTGCGGAAGCGCGCGGGCTGGCTCGCAGCGCTGTTCCTGGGTGAGATGCTCACCGCAACCGCCATGGGATATTTCCAGAACGAGATTGCGCGCGCGGTAGTGCTCGCGTTGTTCATTCCGTTGATCATCTCGTCAGGAGGCAATTCCGGCTCGCAGGCGACGTCGCTCATCATCCGCGCGCTCGCGCTGCGTGAGCTGTCACTGCGCGACTGGTGGCGCGTCGCGGTACGCGAGCTGCCCACGGGACTGGCACTCGGCACAGTCCTCGGCGTCATCGGTGTCATCCGAATCCTCACGTGGCAGCATCTCGGATGGTATGACTACGGCCCCCACCACAATCTCGTGGCGCTCACGATCGGTGTCTCGCTCATCGGGGTGGTCACCTTCGGATCGATGGCCGGATCGATGCTTCCATTCCTGCTCCGGCGGCTCGGATTCGACCCCGCCAGCGCATCCGCCCCGTTTGTCGCGACGCTGGTGGATGTGACCGGGCTGGTCATCTACTTCTCGGTCGCCTACGCAATCCTGCGAGGGACGTTATTGTAAGGCGTGACCCAATCAAACATGCCTCTCAATCCGCCGGGCTCACCGCTCTTCCGGGACCATCTGGAAACGAAGGTTGCCTCGTGGATCCGTCCGTGGGATGGAACGGAATCCGTCGACGTCGTCCTGCTCGGCGCACCGCTATCCAAGACCTCCATCTCGCATTCCGGTGCGTCCGGAACGCCGCAGGCGATGCGCGAGATGTTCGGCGCGGTCTCGACATACAACTTCGATCACGACATCGATCTCGCGTCCGCGCTGACCATTCGGGACGCGGGCGACGCCAGGGTGCACGTGACCGATCTCGCGCGATCGCGCGCGGGGATCGGCGAAGCGGTTGCCGCGGTGCTGGCGCGATCCTCAGGCGCGCTCACGATCGTCATGGGCGGCGACCACTCGATCTCCGCGCCCTCGATCGAGGCGTTCAGCGCGCACGTGCGCGGTACTGCAGGACTGGTGCAACTCGACGCGCACATGGATCTCCGCAATCTCGACGACGGTGGGCCGAGCAACGGAACTCCGATCAGACAATTGCTCGAATCGGGAACGCTGGAAGGCCGCAACATAGTACAGATTGGTCTTCACGCGTTCGCGAATGCACGCGCATACCGCGACGTTGCACGCGACGCGGGCATCACGCAGATCTCCGCACGCGAGGTCGCACACACGCCTCCGGGAGACGTCGCGCGCATGGCCCTTTCACTGCTGGAAGAGCGGGCGGATGCGCTCTACGTCACGCTCGACATGGACGTGCTGGACCAGGCCTTCGCACCCGGCGTACCCGCGCTCGTGCCGGGTGGAATGACGTCGTGGCAGCTGTTCGAGATGTTGCTGGTACTTGGCGGTCATCCGAAAGTGCGCGCGATCGACATAGTCGAGGTCGATCCGTCCCAGGATCCGCGACGCGCGACCGTGCGCGTCGCCGTGCACGCGATGCTGACATTTCTCACCGGCATGGCGCTCTGCCGAGGCAAGGCATGAGCGTTACGGATACGGTCCGGATCGATGGGCGATCACTCAGGATTGCCGACGTGATCGCGGTTGCGCGTGGACTTGCGCGCGTCGAGATGACCGATGCAGCGCGCACCCGGATGGCGGCGTCGAATGCGACAGTCGCCAGCATCGTGGAGCGCAATGACGTCGTGTACGGTGTCACGACCGGGTTCGGAAAGTTGTCGGACATCGCGATACCGCCGAACAGGCTCGCCGAGCTGCAGGTGAATCTCATCAGGTCCCACGCGGTGGGAGTCGGACCGCTGTTGAGCGAAGCCGAGGTGCGCGCGATGATGCTGTTGCGCGCGAACGTGATATCGAAGGGGTATTCCGGTGCGCGTGCTGTACTTGTGGAACTGCTCGCCGGCATGCTGAACGCAGGATTGTATCCGCCTGTCCCCGAGCAGGGGAGTGTCGGCGCGAGCGGCGATCTCGCGCCGCTCGCGCATCTCGCGCTGTCGATGATCGGTGAAGGATTGTTGTTCAAGGGCGATCAGTCCGGCCCCGCAGCCGAAATGTTGCGCGCCAGTGGACTCGAACCGATCACGCTGGGTCCCAAGGAAGGGATCACTCTCATCAATGGGACGCAGGCGCACACGGCCATCGCGGCGTTGCTCGTGCACGACGCAGAGCGACTCTGGCGCGCCGCGCACGTTGCTGCGGCGATGTCGCTCGAAGCGCTCAAGGGAACACCGGTGGCGTTCGACGCCCGGATCCAGGAGGCGCGCGGCCAGATCGGCCAGGTGGAATCCGCGCGCGTGATGCGGCTGCTCCTAGACAACAGCGAGATTCGCGAGTCGCACCGGTCGAACGATCGCAGAGTGCAGGACGCGTATGGACTGCGGTGCGTTCCACAGGTTCACGGGCCCGTGCTGGATGCGCTCCGATGGATCGAGGGGATGGTGTCGCGCGAGCTGAACGCCGCGACCGACAATCCGCTGGTGTTCGAGAACGGTGAGATGTTGAGCGGTGGAAATTTTCACGGACAGGCAGTCGCGATGGCGCTCGACTTTCTCGCTATCGTGACAACGAATCTCGCGGTTATCAGCGAGCGTCGCACCGATCGACTGGTTCATCCGGACCTGAACGAAGGCTTGCCTGCATTTCTGTCACCGGATGCCGGCACGAATTCGGGATTCATGATGGCGCAGGTCACCGCCGCGTCGATCACGAGCGAGTGCAAGGTGCTGGCGCATCCGTCCAGTGTGGATTCGATCCCCACCGACGGGAGCAAGGAAGACGTGGTGCCGATGGCGATGGGCGCAGCGTGGAAGGCGCGTCGCATCGTTGCAAACGTGCGAAACGTGCTTGCGATCGAGATGATGTGCGGCGCCCAGGGGATCGATTTCCGCGCGCCGCTCAAGCCATCCCGTGCCGTGGCCCGTGCGCATGCCATCGTTCGCGAAGTAGTCCCACACCTCGATCGAGACAGAGTGATGAGCGGAGACATCGGAGTGATCGCGACCGAGATTGCCAACGGACGCTTCGATGAGTGCATAGTATGGGATGTGGAGGAGAAAGTTCAATGACGCATGGTGCCAGAGTAGTTCGCGCACCGCATGGAAGTGAGATCACCTGCAGGGGGTGGCAGCAGGAAGCGGCGATGCGAATGCTGATGAACAACCTCGATCCGGACGTCGCAGAGCGTCCGGACGATCTCGTCGTGTACGGCGGAACGGGCAAGGCCGCGCGCAACTGGGAGGCGTTCGACGCGATAGTGCGCGAGCTTCGCGACCTGGGCGATGACGAAACACTGCTGGTGCAGAGCGGGAAGCCGGTGGGTGTGCTGCGCACTCACCGCGGCGCACCGCGCGTGCTCATCGCAAACAGCAATCTCGTGGGCCGCTGGGCGACGTGGGACAAGTTTCGCGAGCTCGAGCGTGAAGGACTGATCATGTACGGGCAGA
>DATNCZ010000482.1:0-2521 GCA_035553335.1 Gemmatimonadaceae bacterium | reverse complement strand
GCGATGCGTCTGTCGCGATATCTGACCGACAATGGCATCAACGCGATGATGCCGGTGATCCCCGACCCTGTAGCCTGGTTCGTGGCTTCGGGTGACCTGAAGAGCGTCGGCCGGACGCGCAGAGCGTGGATCCGCGGCTTGCGCCGCGCACTCGTTGCCGAGTCCGTGATGCTGCTCAACCCTGAATACGGGACGTTCGGGCTCATTGCGATGCCGTATTTCTGGCTCGGGGTCATCGTTGCTCCGATTCTGGAGCTGGCGGGCTATTTTGGCCTCGCGGCGGGGCTGCTGACTGGCGCACTCAATTCGTCATTTGCCTGGGCCTACTTGGCGTCGGTGGTCGGATACGGCATACTCCTATCTATATGGAGCGTGGTGTTCCAGGTCACGTTCTTTCCCGGTACCGACAGGCGAGGCAGCGCTGGCCGGCTGCTCGCGTATGCCGTGATCGAATCGCTGGGATATCGTCAGATTCTGCTGCTGTTCCGCTCCGCCGCGTATTTAGTTGACCGTCAACCCAAACAGACCAATGGACAACCATCGCCTTCAGGCGCTGCATGACGCCGGCCAGTCGATCTGGCTCGATTACATAGATCGTACGATGCTGCACAACGGTGACCTCGAGCGCCGCCTCACCGACGACATGCTCACCGGGATGACCTCCAATCCAACCATCTTTCAGAAGGCGCTCGCCGAAGGCAATGCATACGACGACCAGCTGCGAGCAGCTCCGGCATCGCTCGACGTCAAGCAATTGTTCGAGCTGGTGGAGACGCAGGACGTCCGCGACGCGTGCGACGTGTTCGCGGATGTCTATCACCGGACCAATGGTGACGATGGTTACGTCTCGATCGAAGTCTCTGCCGATCTCGCGAACAACGCGGCTGCGACGATCGAGGAGGCACACCGGCTCTGGACCACTGTCAACCGGCCCAATCTTCTCGTGAAGGTTCCGGGAACGGTCGAGGGCGCAAAGGCGGTGCGACAGCTCATCACCGACGGCATCAACGTCAACATCACGCTGCTGTTCGCGGTCAAGGCACACGAACGCGTCATCGACGCGTACATCGATGGTCTCGAAGCGCGGGTCTCGAAGGGATTGCCCATCGACAGGATCGCCTCGGTAGCGAGCTTCTTCGTCAGCCGCGTGGACACCGAAGTCGACAAGCGTCTCGAGGCGATCGGCGGCAGCGCACGCCAGTACGAAGGCAAGGCTGCGATCGCCAACGCCAAGATGGCGTATCAGCTCTTCGTGACGAAGTTCGGCGGCGCGCGCTGGAACGCGCTCGAGGCAAAAGGTGCGCGCGTGCAGCGCCCGCTCTGGGCCAGCACGAGCACCAAGAATCCCGCGTATCGTGACGTGTTGTACGTGGAGAATCTGATCGGCCCCAACACCGTGAACACCATGCCGCCGAAGACGATCGAGGATTTTCGCGACCACGGTGTCGTCGCGCGCACGGTCGACGCCGACATGGCTCAGGCGCGCGCCGATCTCGCGGCAATCGCTCAGGCCGGCGTCAGCCTCAACGACGTGACGGACACGCTTCTGCGCGACGGCATCGCGAGCTTCGAAAAATCATTCGAGACTCTGAGCGCCGGCATAAAGGCCAAGGTCGCGCAGCTACACTCCAGCAAGGTCTGATGCCGCATATTCGCCGTACGAAAATAGTCTGTACCCTCGGGCCATCGACCGCGACGCACGACGCGATCCGTTCGATCGCGGAGGCGGGCATGAATGTCGCCCGCCTGAACTTCTCGCACGGTACACACGCCGATCACGCCGAGCGCATCCGGACGGTTCGCCAGATCGCCGAAGAGCTGGGACAGCCGATCGCCATACTCGGCGATCTTCAGGGCCCGCGCATTCGCATCGGCGATCTGGCGCTGAGTCTTCCGCTCAAGCCTGGCGACGACGTGACGCTCGTGCACGAAGGCGAGGAGATGGGCGGCGAGATTCCCGTTACCTACACCGAGCTTGCCCACGACGTCAAGGTCGGCGACCGCATCCTCGTCGACGACGGTCTCATCGAGCTCGTAGCGCTCGACGTGCAGGCGCCGCGCGTCCACGCGCGCGTCATACACGGTGGCGTTCTCCGAAGCCACAAGGGCTTGAATCTGCCAGGCGTGCAGGTCTCGGCTCCGTCGCTCACCGACAAGGACATCGCCGACGTCAAGTTCGCGATCGAACAGGAGCTGGATTATCTGGCGCTCAGCTTCGTGCGCCGCGCCGAGGACATCACGTCGCTACGCGCGCTGTTGCCGCCGTGGATGAACATCGTCGCCAAGATCGAGAAGGACGCCGCGCTCGCCAACATAGAGTCGATCGTGCGTGCATCGGACGGCGTCATGGTCGCGCGCGGCGATCTCGGCGTGGAGTTACCGTTCGAGGAAGTGCCTGTCGCACAGAAGATGATCATCGCGCTCGCCAATCAGGTCGGTCGTCCGGTGATTACTGCGACGCAGATGCTGGAGTCGATGGTCACGAATCCCCGCCCGACGCGCGCCGAGGCGAGCGACGTGG
>DATNCZ010000481.1:0-8048 GCA_035553335.1 Gemmatimonadaceae bacterium | reverse complement strand
TACGTAGCACCCGGCGACCGGCGGTCGAGACAACGCATTGAAAGTACAGGGGGAGGAACCTCCAGATCCCGGGCGTATTACCATCTGGTATTGCTGGCGCAGAACGCGACCGGGTACAAGAATCTAGTCAAGCTGTCCTCGCTGGGTTACACGGAGGGCTTCTACTCCAAGCCACGCGTGGATCGTGAGCTGCTGGCGCGCTACAGCGAGGGGATAGCCGTCTCGTCGGCATGCATGGCGGGCGAGGTTGCGACCCATCTTCTGGCGGACAACTGGGACGCGGCACGCGAGACGGCGGCATGGTACGCAGAACTGTTCAAGGACCGGTACTACCTGGAAGTGCAGGCGCACGACAGCGGCGACCAGGCTCTCCTCAACGAGCGCGTGTTCAAGCTCGCGGAAGAACTGGGACTGCCGGTGGTTGCGACCAACGACGCGCACTTTCTGCGGCACGACGACCACGCGTCGCACGACGTGCTGCTGTGCATCGGACTGGGCAAGAACGTGTCGGATGCGAACCGCATGCACTACGACGACGGGCTCTACTTCAAGAGCGCGGACGAGATGCGCCAGCGGTTTCCGGCGCGGGGCGACGTACTCGAGAATACGCTGCGCATCGCCGAGGAATCGGGGATCGAGTTCAAGAAGAAATATCACGTGCCGTCGTTTCCGCTCCCCAAGGGAGTCAAGAGCGAGAACGAGCTGCTCGTCAAGCTCACTGAACAGGGTGCGCACGAACGATACGGCGACGTACTGTCAGAAGAAGTCGAGACGCGCATGCGTTACGAGCTCGACGTCATAACGAAGACGGGGTACGCGGGCTACTTCCTGATCGTGTACGACTTCATCAAGGCCGCGCGCGACATGGGGATTCCGGTTGGTCCGGGACGCGGATCCGCGGCGGGGTCGCTCGTCGCGTACGCACTCAGGATCACGAACGTCTGCCCGCTCAAGTTCGACCTGCTGTTCGAGCGCTTTCTGAACCCGGAGCGAGTGTCGATGCCCGACATCGACGTCGATTTCTGCTTCGAGCGCCGCGGTGAAGTGATCGACTACGTGCGTCAGAAGTATGGACGCGATTCGGTGGGCCAGATCATCACCTTCGGTACGCTCAAGTCACGCGCAGCTGTGAAGGACGTGGGACGCGTGCTGGGCTTCACGCCTGGCGAAACCGATGCGCTCGCGAAGCTGATTCCGAATCTTCCCAACTACTCGCTGACGGTACGCGAGGCGGTCGAGAAGATTCCGGAAGTGAAGACTCTGTACACGACTGACGAGCGATACAGCGAGCTGCTCGACTACGCTATCGCACTCGAAGGTCTGTCCCGGCATGCGGGGGTGCACGCGGCGGGCGTCGTGATCGCGCCGGGTCCGCTGGACAACTACGTGCCTGTTTGCACGCAGTCATCGAAGGGTGCGGGGAGCCAGGGAGACGAGAGCATTGTCGTAACGCAATACGACATGAACGGGCTCGAGAAGGCGGGGATGCTCAAGATGGACTTCCTCGGCCTCACGACGCTCACGATCATCACCGACGCCGTTGCAAACGTACGCGCGCGCGGTCGCGAGATCCCGGATCTTGACGACATTCCGCTGGACGACAAGGAGACGTATCACATGCTCCGGCTCGGAAAGACGGCGGGCGTGTTCCAGTTCGAATCTCCGCTTGCGACGGAACTCCTTCGCTCGCTCAGATGCGACCGCTTCAATGATATCGTTGCATCGAACGCCTTGATGCGGCCAGGCCCGCTCGATACGGGGATGCACAAGGTCTACATCCGGCGCAAGCGTGGCGACGAGCCGATCACTTACGCGCTTCCGGAACTCGAGGAGTTCCTGGGCGACACGTACGGTGTGATCACGTATCAGGAACAGGTCATGCGTATCTCGCAGAAGCTCGCGGGAATCTCGCTGGCCGAAGCCGACGTGCTGCGCAAGGCGGTCGGCAAGAAGGATGCGGAGCTGATTCGCAAGGAGCTCGGCAAGTTCATCGAGAAGGCCGTTGCGCTGGGGCATGATCGCAAGATCATCAACGAGATTGCGGCACAGATCGAGACGTTCGGGCGTTACGGATTCAACAAATCACATGCCGTGGCGTACTCGATCATCTCGTACCAGACGGCGTGGCTCAAAACGCACTTCCCCGCCGAGTTCATGGCGGCGTTGTTGTCGTCTCAGATCGGCGATACCGACAGCGTCGTCAAGTACATCAACGAAGCGAGAGAGATCGAGCTCGAGGTGCTTCCGCCGGACGTGAACGAGTCCAACTACAAGTTCACGGTGATCGCCGACAAGAAAATACGCTTCGGCCTTGGCGCGATTCGCAACGTCGGCAAGAGCGCGATCGAATCCATTCTCGAGGCGCGCAAGGCGGGGCCGTTCACTTCCCTGTTCGATCTGTGCAATCGCGTCGATCTGCGCATGTGCAACAAACGCGTGCTCGAAGCGATGATCCACGCGGGCGCGCTCGATTCTCTTGGCGGCCATCGTTCGCAGCTCGTGGCGGCGCTCGATACTGCGATTCGCGAAGCGTCGCTGGCGCAGGAAGACGTCGCGAGCGGTCAGGTGTCGATGTTCGGTGACGCAATCGGCGCAACGTCCAAGCCGGCGCATCAGACGACACTGCCGAACGTGGCTCCGTGGCCCGAGAGCGAGCGACTCGCGAACGAGAAGGCGATACTGGGCTTCTACACGTCGGGACATCCGCTGGAGCCGTTCCGCGCGGAATGCGAGCTGTTCTCGACCCATGCGATCAGCGACCTGGGCACGTGGACCGGTGAGTCGATGTCGTTGTGTTGCGTGATCACGACGATCAAGCGACAGACGAGCAAGAAGACGGGAGCGGAATTCGCGCGTCTTACGATCGAGGATTTTTCGGGGTCGGCGGAAGTACTCGTCTTTCCCGAGGCGTGGAGCGTAATCCACGACCAGGTAAAGGCTGACGTTCCGGTCGTGATGAAGGGCGGATATTCGAGGCGCGACGAGGGGGCGGACAACCCGACCTTCATCGTCGAGTCGGTGACCAAGCTTGCGGAGAAGCGGACCAACGGGCAGGTGGCGGTGGCCATCGATCTGGCCCCCGGGATGCCGCTGGATCCGACGGTGATGCGGGACGTGCAGGAAGTGGTGCACGCCCATCCCGGAACGGCTCCGCTGGAGCTGCGGTGGAGCGACGGCAACGGCGGCGCGGCGCGCTGGCGGTCGAGGTCGCTCAAGCTGTCGGCCGACGGCGTGGCCCTCAAGGAATTGAGATCGCTGCTCGGAGACGAGTGCGTTTCGGTAATTTTAGGGACATAGGAGGTCCGAATGGCGACTGCAGCAACGACCATGGATTTCGAGAAGCCGATCGCGGAGCTCGAGCGCAAGATCGACGAGCTCAAGCACGCGCCGGGCGATCGTGCCGTGAACGTCGACGACGAGATCATCTCACTCGAGCGGAAGCTGAGCGAGCTACGTGGTGACATATACAAGAATCTGACTCCGATTCAGCGCGTGCAGGTCGCGCGCAATGTTCGGCGTCCGTTCATGCTGGATTACGTCGCGCGCATCTTCACCGACTTCGTGGAACTGCACGGCGATCGCGCGTTCCGCGACGACGCGGCGATTGTCGGTGGCTGGGCACGCCTCGATGGCGAGACGGTGATGCTGGTGGGGCACCAGCGCGGACATGACACCAAGGAAAATCTCCGGCGCAACTTCGGAATGCCGCATCCGGAGGGCTACCGAAAGGCGCTTCGCCTGATGAAGCTCGCCGAGAAGTTTCACGTTCCGGTCCTGACGTTCATCGATACGCCCGGTGCGTACCCGGGACTCGGCGCCGAAGAGCGTGGCCAGTCCGAGGCGATCGCGCGCAATCTTCTGGAGATGAGCCAGCTTCAGGTACCGATCATCGCGACGGTGATAGGCGAGGGTGGCTCCGGCGGCGCGCTTGCGCTGGGCGTTGCGGACCGCGTGTTGATGATGGAGAACGCGGTCTACTCCGTCATCACTGTCGAAGGATGTGCCGCGATCTTGTGGAAGGACGGCAAATCTCCCGAGATGCGCGACCGTGCGGCAAACGCGCTTCGCATCACGTCGCCCGACCTCCTCGAGATGCGAGTGATCGACGAGATCGTGCCGGAGCCGGAAGGCGGAGCGCACGCCAACCACGAGGCCGCTGCGCGCTCGCTGGCCGAGGTGCTCAATACCAATCTGGAGGAGTTGCGCAAGCTGCGACCTGAGCGGTTGGTCAGGCGACGCAGGCAGAAGTACCTGAGGATGGGACAGTGGGCGGAGTAGCAGTTGAGACTGTATGGACCGACAGATCGTCATTCCCGCGAAAGCGGGAATCCATGTTATCGGTCTCTGGCGAAAGCGGACTGGGCGAGTCGTCATTCCCGCGAAAGCGGGAATCCATGTTATCGGTCTCTGGCCAAAGCGGACTGGGCGAGTCGTCATTCCCGCGAAAGCGGGGATCCATGTTATCGGTCTCTGAATGCTATGATAGCTGGAAGTTGGTCGGCAGCAGATGGATTCCCGCTTTCGCGGGAATGACGAGTCCTGTGGCTTTCGCGGGAATGACGAGTCCTGTGGCTTTCGCGGGAATGACGATGCTCGTATATCCGATCGCGGTAACACATGCATCTCATTGAAGTAGCGTTTCGCGGTAATCGGAAGGAGTTCTTCGGGTGGGAGGGTGAGACACCGCCTCCCGCTCGCACGCCGGTGATCGTCGAAGCGGATCGCGGCGAGGATCTGGGGACGGTGCACGCGATTGGCGAACTCGCGGCGCAGCGCAACTCCGGTTGCGCGCACGGTTGCGGCGAGCCGGTGCGAAAGGCGCTGCGCATTGCGACCAGGCGTGACGTTCGGCAGAGCGAGTCGCTTCAAAAGGCGAACGACGACGCACGACAGCGCGCCGCGGACAAGGTGCGCGCCGCGAATCTTCAGATGAAGATCTCGGACGCCGAGTGGCAGTGGGACAAGAAGAAGCTGACGTTGTATTTCACCGCCGAGAAGCGCGTCGATTTCCGAAATCTCGTGCGAGATCTGGCAGCGGCGTTCCGCACGCGCATCGAGCTCAAGCAGATCGGCGTGCGAGACGAGGCCAAGCGACTGGATGGCATCGGGCGCTGCGGCCGCCAGTATTGCTCGGCGGCATGGCTGCCGGAGCTTCGACCGGTGAACCTTGGCGTGGCGAAGGACCAGCGGCTATCGCTCAATCCGTCGCAGATATCGGGCGCGTGCGGGCGGCTCATGTGTTGCCTGCGTTACGAGCACGAGTTCTACGTGGAGACGCGCCGGCGCTTTCCGAAGGAAGGACGCATCGTCGTGACGACGGTGGGTGAGGAGAAGGTTCTGACCGTCGATCTGTTCCGCGAGGCCGTCACGCTGCGGAACGCGGAAGGTGTATTGCGGACCATTCCGCTGGAAGCGTTCAATGGGGAAGTCGCTGGTCGTCCCGCACCAACGCCGCCACCGTGCGAGGACGATACCGACGAGTCGTCGGACGAGATCTCGCCGGAGCTGATGTACACGTCGGAGTTCGCGATTCCGGAGCCCCGACTGGTCATTCTTACCGAAACCGTGGAGACCGAGGCAGCTCCACCCCCGCAGACGCGGAAGCCTGAGCGTCGGCGGCGCGGTCGCCGGGGCGGAAGCGGGAGCGGCGATGGAGGCAGCGCCAACGGCTCCGGTGCGTCCAGGCCGAACGACCGAAAGGGGCCAGTGAAGGAAGACTGACCGGTCGAGCCACGGCTTTGACAGCTGTTATAAATTGCGACGTGCCCAACAAGTACTATATTACCACAGCGATCGACTACGCCAACGGCGACCCGCACCTGGGGCACGCCTTCGAGAAGATCGGCGCTGACGTTCTGGCCCGGTACCACCGTCTTCGGGGCGAGAAGGTGCTGTTCGTCACCGGGATGGACGAGCACGGTCAGAAGGTGGCGCAGTCCGCGGCCAAGGAAGGCCGGACACCTCAGGCACAGGTCGATGAGATCGCGCGCAGATTTCAGGAAGCGTGGGCAGCGCTCGGCATCTCGTACGATCGCTTCGTGCGTACCACGAGCGAACAGCACAAGATCGGCGTCCGTGCGCTGATCGAGCGCATCTTCGAGCGCGCGCCGGACAACTTCTACACCAAGACGTACGCCGGATGGTATTGCGTCGGTTGCGAGGCGTTCAAGACCGAGGAAGAGATCGTCGACGGCAAGTGCGTGCTGCATCCGACACGCACGCTCGAGTGGGTCGAGGAACGCAACTGGTTCTTCCGGCTGAGCGCGTACGCAGATCGACTGCGGACGTTGATTGCGAGCGGAAATTTTCTGCAGCCACGAAGCCGCGCGAACGAGATACTGTCGCTGATCGATCAGGGACTGGAAGACGTGTCCGCGAGTCGCGCGCGCGCCGGATGGGGAGTTCCCTTCCCTCGCGATACGGGCGACGGCGAGCCGCAGACGACGTACGTCTGGTTCGACGCACTTCCGAACTACATCACGGCCGTGGGTTTCCCGGACACCAGCGGGGAGTTTGCGAAGTGGTGGCCGGTGGACGTGCATGTGATAGGCAAGGACATCACGCGCTTTCATGCGCTCATCTGGCCGGCGATGCTGATCGCGGCGGAGCTTCCGCTGCCAAAGCTGGTATGGGCGCACGGCTTCGTGCTGCTGGGCGGCGACCGGTTCAGCAAGTCCGCCGGCGTCACGCTCGATCTGCAGGACGCGGTCGCACGATTCGGTGCCGATCCGTTCCGGTACTTCCTGATGCGCGAAGTTCCGTTCGACGCTGACGGAAACTTTTCGTGGGAGCGATTCGAGGAGCGTTACAACGCCGATCTGGCAAACGCGTGGGGCAATCTCGCCAGTCGCACTATCGCGATGATCGAGAAGTATCGCGGCGCGATCGTCCCAGCCGCGGAACCGAACGAGCTCGATGCGGTCGACGCAGCCGACATGGCCGCGTATGACGCTGCTATGCAGGACAATCTTCCCAATCGCGCGCTCGAGTATATCTGGGCGACGGTCGCCCGCGGCAACGAATACGTTGACCGGCAGGCGCCGTGGAAGCTCGCGAAGGATCCGGCAAGACAGGATGAGCTTGACGCCACGCTGGCGGCGCTGGTGCGGCAATTGACGCGGCAGGCGATCGCGCTGTCGCCGTTCATGCCCGGGCGATGCTCGGAGCTCCTGTCACAGCTGGGCGCACCGGCGGATTTCCTCACCACGCCCGGGCGATTGGCCGATGGCGGCGTTACGACGTTCGATGTGACGGGTTGGCGCGTGGCGAAAGGCGCGTCGTTATTTCCGAAACGGGAAACGGCATAACGACGCCGTTCAGGCGCCGAATTGGTGGTCGAACCACGCGCCGAATTGGTGGTCATTCCGGACGACGGCAACCACGCGCCGAATTGGTGGTCATGCGTAGGGCGCGGATTCTTCCGCGCCTGGCCCCGTTACGCGTGATCGGAATTGGATGAACGTCGGATATATCCGCGCCTGGCCCATTTACGCGTGATCGGAATTGGATGAACGTCGGATATATCCGCGCCTGGCCCATTTACGCGTGATCGGAATCGGATATCCGCCGACGCCGGCCGGCGCGCGATCGTTTTGATCAGCGCCCGATGTAATCGTTGTAATTCAGAAACGCCGGATGACGACATTTGACAACCCGGCGTTTGCCGTATAACGACATTACGAATCCGGCGTTTCCCATTTAACGAACGCCGACGTTCATCCAATTCCGATTGCACGTAACGGGGCCAGGCGCGGATATATACCGCGACCATCCAATTCCGATTGCACGTAACGGGGCCAGGCGCGGAAGAATCCGCGCCCTACGCATGACCACCAATTCGGCGCGTGGTTGCCGTCGTCCGGAATGACCACCAATTCGGCGCGTGGTTAGCGTCGTCCGGAATGACCGCCAATTCGGCGCGTGACAAACGTCATCATCGTAAATACCGTTCCAGGAACGCCGCCGTCGCTTCGTACGATTGAATCCAGTGCGAATGCAACAGCCATTCGTGCGTTTCGTCGGGGTAGATGAGCGTTTCGACGTGGACA
>DATNCZ010000480.1:0-3657 GCA_035553335.1 Gemmatimonadaceae bacterium | reverse complement strand
CGTCCACTAATGGACGACGATCGGTGCGATAACTGCTCTGCCGAATCTGCATCTTTCCATCAGGCGTGAACGCGGTCCCGTCGCGACCCATCCGCGTTGGGGCTACGCAATCGAACAGATCGATGCCGCGGCGTACTCCTTCGATGAGGTCATCCGGGAAGCCTACGCCCATCAAATAGCGTGGGACATTGCGGGGCAGAATCGGATCGCACACTTCCAGCATCGCGTACGTATCATGCTTCGTTTCGCCGACGGACAATCCACCTATCGCGACACCGAACCAGTCTCCACTACCGAGAATTCCGGCGACCGACGCTCTCCGAAGATCTGGATAGGTACCACCCTGCACTATGGGAAAGAGCGCTTGCGGCGGCGCCGGACTGTCACATGCAAGAGTCGGCGCACCAGGCGGCACTGCGAAATCCGGGATCGGCGCACGTCCTTCGCGAGAGATCCGATCGAACTCGATCCTGCAGCGTTGCAGCCAGCGGAGGCTTCGCTCCATGGCCGATCGCGCTGCTGCGAGGTCACTCTGACCCTGAATCAGCTCGTCCAGCTGCATCATTACATCGGCGCCGAGGTTGCGCTCGATCCGCATCACGCTTTCCGGCGTGTACTGATGCGTCGAGCCATCGATGTGGCTCTGGAATTCGACGCCATCCTCTGTCACTGTCCGGAGCCTGGATAGCGAGAACACCTGAAATCCGCCGGAGTCGGTGAGCATGGGTCCGTTCCATCTCGTAAAAGCATGGAGACCGCCGAGCGCACGCACCATCATGTCGCCTGGACGAAGGTAGAGATGGTACGCGTTCGCCAGTACCATCCGGCCCCCAGCTGCTGCGACCTCCTCCATCGAGAGCCCGCGCACGACACCATGCGTGCCGACGGGCATGAAAGCTGGTGTCTCGACTACTCCATGCGGAGTGTCGAGCCAGCCGAGCCGTGCAGAGCCGCACTCATGTGACGTTCGAAATGAAAACGGTGACACACTCACAGACGAGTCATCAACGACGTCACCGCGTTCTGGACAATCACACTCAGGATGCCGAGCGCAGCGAGCGAGCTCATTGTAAGTGTGAGGTGTTTCTTGAGGCCCGGGTCTTTCGATACACGTGTAGCGAACACGACATTCGCGAGCACGCTCACCGCGGTCGCGAGAACCGCGCCGATTGCAGCAACCGATGGCGTGACTGTACCGTGCGCGGCGAGCAGCGCGGCCGATGCAACAGCGCTCGCGCTCGACAGAACACCGCCAATGATGCTGATGAAATAGAAACCGGCATGGCCGAGCAGACGCTGGCCGAGTATTCCGGTAACCTGAATCGCGAGAAATACGAGACCATACTTGATCGCCGATGTGATCGAGAATGGCGAAGACAACGGGATGAGGGGCTGATTCCGGGCTGTTGCTTCGGACGCTCTGACCGAACGATAGTGAAGAACGAGTAGCACGACCCCAGCACCGATCATCAACGTGAATGCAAGCATTCCGCTCACGAGAGCTGCCGGCGCCAGCAGTACCAGCAGGACCGCGTTGCGAAGTATGGACGCTACGATCGCAAGCAGGATTCCGGCGTACGCGACGCCTGTGAGCGCGTCACCGCTGTCACGATCACGCGTAGCCATCTCCGTGACCGTGACCGTGCTGTTGACGATTCCACCAAGAAATCCCGTGAGGGCGACTCCTTTCGGGCCGTACATCTTGAGCAGGATGTAATTGATGAATCCGATGCCCGCGATGAGCATTACGATTATCCATGCTGCTCTGAGATCGAGGAGCTCCCAACGGTCGACGAAACCGCGTGGCAACACTGGATAGACAACAAATGCAAGAATGGCGAGCAGTATCGCCGACCGCAATTCGGAATCGGTGAGACCAAGACTGAACTTGTGAAGTGGCTGCTTCCACGCCAGCAGCGCCGCCGTTATTACCGCAAGCACGGTCGGCGTGAGCGTCTGCCCTTGTCCTGCCAGTATTCCAGCGAGCGCGGTGAGCACGAGCGCCGCCGACGTCGTGAGCTCGATCCCCTCGCCCGCTCGCATGGTCTGCATGTTCAGCAGTACGATCAGCACGCCAGTCAGTCCTACGCTCAGCAGGGCGAAGCTCTCGCCCAGCAACGCCCCGACGCATCCGATCAGCGCGATGAAGGCGAAGGTCCGAAGCCCCGCCTCCTTGCCACGATGCTCGCGCTCCAGCCCGGCAAAGAGCCCGATGGCTAGCGCGAGTGCCAGGCGTTGGAACGTCGGCAGAAAAGGCCAGAGAGATGTCGAGTCCAATTTTCTGTTTGGGCCTGAAAGTTGTGCCTGAATATCCTTCTGGAAGTTACGGCTTCCGCGTAGTACTGACCAAATCCGGTGCTCGAATTGACGCCCGGGATGCGGGCTCGATGGCCCATCTGTTAACCTTCAAGCCCCGAACCCTGGAAGAGATACCGTAATGGCGTTGTTGGGCATGCAGGACGTAAGCATCGCGTTCGGTGGACCGCCAGTCCTCGATCACGCCGCATTCAGCATCGAGCGCGGGGAGCGCGTCTGCCTGCTCGGACGAAATGGCACCGGCAAGAGTACGGTGTTGAAGCTGCTGGACGGTACCATCGCACCGGACAGCGGGGAGATTGTACGCCAGACCGGGATCGCCGTAACACGTCTGGAACAGGAGATCCCGGTCGACCTCGGGGGAACGATCTTCGACGTCGTTGCCGCCGGACTCGGCGACACGGGCAGCCTGCTCACGCGCTATCACGCGGCGAGCCAGCGAGTGGCGACTGACAGCAGCGCCAGCGCGCTGCGCGATCTGGATCGGCTGCATCGAGCGCTCGACAGCGCCAATGCATGGCAGGTGCAGACTCGGGTGGAAACCGTGCTGTTTCACCTGGGTTTGGACGGCGAGGCACAGTTCGCGATGGCCTCCGGTGGCAGAAAGCGTCAGACCCTGCTGGCTCGCGCGCTCGTCGCGGAGCCGGATGTGCTGCTGCTGGACGAGCCGACCAATCATCTCGACGTCGATGCAGTGGAATGGATGGAAACGTTCCTCGTGGATCGCGGCATCACTCTCGTGCTCGTCGCGCACGACCGCGCCTTTCTGCGCCGCGTCGCCACGCGCATCGTCGAGCTCGATCGTGGACAGCTGGTCGATTGGGGGGCCGATTACGACACATATCTCGAGCGAAAGGAGGCAGCACTCGCCGCCGAGGCGCGCGAATGGGTCGAGTTCGACAAGAAGCTCGCAAAGGAAGAAGTCTGGATTCGCACCGGCATCCAGGCGCGCAGGACTCGCAACGAGGGACGAGTACGATCACTCGAGGCGTTGCGGAAGGAACGCAGTGCGCGGCGTGAGCGCACAGGAACCGCGAAGCTGCAGGCACAGGAATCCGATCGGTCCGGACGACTGGTCGTGGAGGCACGAGCGGTGACATTCGCGCGCGGGGATCGTGCAATCATTCGCGATTTCTCGACAACTATCATGCGTGGTGATCGTGTCGGGCTCATCGGCCCGAACGGCTCCGGCAAGACGACGCTGCTGCGTCTGCTGCTTGGCGAGCTCGAGCCTGACTCCGGTACGATTCGCATCGGCACAGGACTCGAAATAGCCTACTTCGATCAGATGCGCGAGCAGCTGGATCCCGACAGGAGCGTATTCGATAGCGTGGCCGACGG
>DATNCZ010000479.1:0-3216 GCA_035553335.1 Gemmatimonadaceae bacterium | reverse complement strand
GCGATCGCGATGCGCTGACGTTGTCCGCCCGACAATCGCGTACCGCGCTCGCCAAGCATGGTCGAGTAACCCTCCGGGAGCGCGGTAATGAATGCATGTGCATTGGCTGCTCGTGCAGCAGCCTCGATCTCGGCGTCGCTGTACCTGTTCGGCATTCCGTACGCGATGTTGTTGCGCACCGTATCGTGGAACAGAACCGTGTCCTGACTCACGATCCCGATCAGCGACCGCAGCGAGCCGAGCGTCATGGTCCGCGTGTCCACTCCGTCGATCGTGATGCACCCAGCCGTCGGCTCGTAGAACCTCGGTATCAGATCCACGAGCGTCGTCTTCCCCGCTCCGCTGGCACCGACGAGTGCAATCACGTCACCACGGGCGGCGGTGAACGACACATCCCGCAGCACCGGAGTCTCGCGCCTGCCCGACTCGCCCTCGTACGAGAACCCGACGTTGTCGAACCGAACGTCACGGTGAAAGCCGTCTACACGGATCGTGCCGCGATCACACTCCTCTTCCGACGGCGTATCCAGAATGTCAAACAGCCGCTCTGCTGACGCCAGCGACGATTGCGCGGTCGCACGCACCGCCGTCAGCTGCTTGAGAGGCTGAAGCAGACGCAGCACGAATACCAGAAATGTTATGAGATCCGCGCCGGTCAGCGACCTGTCCACCAGCACCTGGTGCGCGCCGACCCACAGCAGCGTCACCGCGATCAGCATCCCGATGACCTCGGTCACCGGCGGCGCCAGGAAGGAAAGCTTAGTTAGTCGAACAGTCGTTCGGGCGTAGGTATCACTCGCGTTCGTGAATCGGCGCTCCTCGAACTCCTCGGCGCCAAACGATTTGACAAGACGGACGCCGGAGACAGTCTCCTGCAGCACGCTCGCCATCTCGCCGTGCTGATTTCCACGCCGGCGATTGCCGCGGCGCAGCTTCTTCAGCAGGGGTTGCAGAACCAGGCTCAGGATCGGGACGATCACGAGCGCCATGAGCGTCAATCGCCACGAGATGTCGAACAGAAACGCGATGGTCGACACCACCAGCGCAGCCGCCTGGAGAGACTGCGTCACTATCTGCGTGAGGACCAGCCGGGTCTCGAACGTATCGTTCAGAACTCGCGAGATTATCTGGCCCGACTTGGTACGCATGAAGTACGTGAGCGGGAGCCGGGCGAGGTGCTTGTAGACGGAGTTCCGCAGATCGCGCGTCACGTATTCCTGCAGCTCCGCGCCGAACCGGCCACTCACCCAGACGAGCACGTTCTTCGCGATCACCACGATCATCACGACGAAGATGACGTTCCTGAGCGAGCTCATCTTGTCGCCGCTCACCATCAATTGTCCGACGGTGGCGTGCAGAAGACTGGATACCCATCCTGCCTTTATGTCCAGCGCCGGACGGTCGAACAGCGTGTTGAGGAACGGAATTAGCAGCGCAACGGAGAACGCATCCAGCAGTGCGGCGCCGATGTTGGTGGCGATGGCTCCGACCATCCGCCACGAGTGCGGCTTGAGGAACGGAAGCAGCCGTCGATATATGGAAATTCCAGCACCTCTTCCCTGTTCCGCCGCACGAATGCCAACCGGCGCGGCGGCCGGCTCTACAGTTGTCGCCACTAACGTCTGGGTGTGAGAAGTGCGAGCGGAAGAATCACCTCTTCCGGTGAAACGCCGCCATGCAGAAACGATCCGCGATAACGACTCTGATATTCGCGAAGCTTTGTCGGATACACGAAGAAGCAATCGTTGCGCGCGAGGAGAGTGTTCACATTATGGCCGCGGTGCGGAAGTTTCAATGTGTCGGGATCCGGGAACAGCAACGCCTGATCGGCCGACTCCGCGCGGAGATCCTCGCCGAATTTGTACCGGAGGTTCGCGCTTGCATCGCGCTTCGCGAACACCGTCGCCGGAGTGTTGCAGTGGATCGACCCATGATCCGTCGTCAACAGCACCGAGACCTTTCGCGCCGACGCCTCGCGCAGCAGGCCCAGCAGCGCCGAGCGTTCGAACCATTGACGCGTGAGACGGCGCAGTGCAATCTCGTCACGCGCCACTTCATAAAGGATCTGCGACTCGCTACGGCCATGCGTCAGCAGATCGACAAAATTGAACACGAAAGCGCTCACACCTTCCGGCGCTATCGCCGTCCCCATGTGACGCGCGAGGTCGTCCGAACCGGCCGCGGTCGAAATCTTCTGGTACCGCACGTGCGTCTCGCCACGCAGCTCCCGGAGATGCGCCTCCAGAAGCTCGCGCTCGTGCGCGTTGAGAGACTCATCGTCCTGCGCTCCCCACCACTCCGGGAAACGCGTCGCGATCTCGCCTGGGAACAGTCCGCTGAACAGCGAGTTCCGTGAGTACGGAGTCGCGGTCGGAAGCACGGCGTAATAGTGCGTCGTCTCGACTTCGAAGTACGGCGCGAGCAACGGCTCCAGGACCCGCCACTGGTCCAGCCGAAGGCAGTCGACCACGATGAATACCGCCGCCTTTTCGCGTTCCAGGATCGGCGTCAGGAACTCGCCGACTATGTCGATCGAGAGCGCGGGACGCTCGCCGTTCAGGTCCGCCAGCCAGGCGGGATACGCCGTCTGCATGTAGTCGGCGAACTCGCGATGCATGTCGCTGTACAGCCCCTGAAGCGAATCGTACAGCCCGCGCTCGTCGGCTTCGGCCAGATCCACGTCCCAACGCATCAGCTCGTCGTATCGCTCGATCCACCCGCGCCAGTCGAGATCCCGCGCGCGCTCCAGCTCCAGTGCGCGAAACCGCTCCACGAACGCACGCGCAATCGCCTGCGACCTGATTCGCGGCCCGTCCAGAATGCGCGTGATGACGGATAGCACCTGTCGCGGATTCACAGGCTTGACGAGATAATCCCGGATGTTGGCGCCGATCGCCTCACGCAGCGTCGAATCTTCCTCGCTCTTGGTGACCATCACCACGGGAAGATTCGGCGCGATCTCGCGGACTTCGCGGTACGCTTCCAGGCCGCGCGTTCCCGGCATCTGCTCGTCCAACAGGAGCAGATCAAACGTTTCTCTGCGCAACAGCTCGACCGCGTCATCCGCGTTCGTCACGCATTCCACGTCGTATCCCTTGGAACGCAGGAAAATGCAGTGTGATTCGAGAAGGTCGCTCTCGTCATCCACCCACAGGACAGATTTTGCTCTCAAAGCCATGGCTTCATAAAGGTATCCGCCCCGCCGTTCGGACAAGT
>DATNCZ010000478.1:0-4573 GCA_035553335.1 Gemmatimonadaceae bacterium | reverse complement strand
ACGGAATACCTCGGCGCTCGACGACATCTCGTGCAGCTGCTGCAGGAGCAGGGTATTCGCGACCTGGCGGTTCTGCACGCGATCGATGAGGTCCCGCGCCACAGATTCGTCCCGACCGGCGTTCGGCACCGCGCCTACGAGGACTCGTCGCTCCCCATCGGCAGCGGCCAGACCATCTCGCAACCGAGTATTCACGCCCGCTATCTGGAGCTTTTGCACCTGACCGGCGAGGAGCGTGTACTGGAGATCGGAACGGGCTCCGGCTACCAGACCGCGCTTCTCGCACGAATGGTTGCACAGGTGTTTTCGGTGGAGCGGATTGCCGCACTCCTGGACCGGGCTCGTGACGTTCTGGGCGAGATCGGCGTCCGCAACGTATCCTTCCTGTTGGGAGACGGAACGCTGGGTTGGCGGCAATACGGTCCTTACGATGCGATTCTGGTAAGCGCCGCCGCTCCGACGGTTCCACCCGCATATGTGGAGCAGCTTGCCGAGGGCGGTCGTCTTCTGATCCCGCTCGGCGAGCGTGAGGAGCAGGTCCTCAACGTGATAACTCGGCGCGGCGACGCGCTGGAGCAGGTGGAGGCGGGCCCTGTGCGGTTCGTGCCCCTGCTGGGCAAAGAGAGTTGGGAGAGTTAACTTGGCCGGAATGCTTCCACCATTCGTGCCGCCTGCGGCGCGTGTTTCGAGCGAGACGCTTCCTCTGATCACGGAATTCGTGGTCGATCGTATCGAACACTCGTTCGAAAGTTCGTTCAACCTGTCCGCGGAGTCGGGTGCCGTAGCGACGGCGACGCTCCCGTCGATCGACGAATTCGTCCTGCACGAGCCAGAATCGGCCCAGCATGCCGATGATGAATTCATGCAGCGTACTTCGCGCAGTCCATGGGGGACCTACGAGGCCGAGTACGAGGTCGATCATGAGACCCCGTTGCCAGCCACGCCGGCCGCGGCGCTGGAGCCGGACCTCCTCCCGATCGACGACCATCACGCGCCCGCGTCCGGATCGCAGGAAGCGATCGTAAACGAGATGGCAGAGCCGGCCGATGCGTGGGCCGCAACTGCAGGCAGCGGCTCCGGGCCGACAGCCGGCACGGCGCCAGGCGCGTCACTGGACGCCGGCTCGGGTGCGCAGGCGGCGCACACGTCTCCGGTAGCGCCGGAGGTCTGGGTATCCGAGGAACGGGATGCCTTCGACTGGCACGCGGTTGCCAATCTCACGGTACCGCCGGCCGAGGAGCAACGCGCCGCTGAGGAGTGGTCGTCCACCGAGTGGGACAGGTCGAGCGGATCGATGCAGGACCACATTGCGGCGCAGCTGGCGCAGGTCTCGCGTCGCGTGCGCTCCGGCGAGCTCGAGGTGCGTGGCAGCAAGCAGATGGGGCCGGAGGCCGCGCTCGTCGCCGCGCTTGCGGCGCTGCTGTCGGAGCAGGGCAGGAAGTAGCTCACGCCGCGTCTCGCGGCGCCCCGACCCGGCGCGATTCTGATGTAGAGCGGCGCACCGAGCTACATCGCTTTTCTTCGGCTCGGCGCACCTTCCCGGATGCGCACTTGCCCACTCGGCGCCGAGGGACCTATCGTATGTCTATGGCAGTCGTCAACGACACAAGCCACAAGCACTGGACAGCGGCCGATCGGCAGGAGATTGCGGACGACCGGAACCGCTACGAGATCATCGACGGTGAGCTGTTCGTGACGCCATCACCGTCGTGGGCGCATCAGCGGCTCACGCGAGAACTCCTGCGGCTCATCGGCGATTATCTGCGAACGCATCGCCTCGGTGAGGTTCTCTCAGCACCGGCAGACGTGACGCTCACAGATGATACTGTGGTCGAACCGGACCTCTTCGTAGTGCCGCTCGTCGAGGGCAGGCCGGCGGGATCATGGGTGGACGTACGTCGGCTCCTGCTTGTAATCGAGATACTCTCGCCAGCTACTGCACATGCCGATCGTACCGTGAAGCGGCGCAGGTATCAGCGTGAAGGCGTTCCGGAATACTGGATAGTTGACGGCGATGCGCGGCTCGTGGAGAGATGGCGTCCGGAAGATGAGCGGCCGGAGATGATCAGTGACAGGCTCGAGTGGAAGCCGGCCGCTGCCATGGCGCCGCTGGTCGTCGACCTGGCGAAGCTGTTCGAGGCAGCGCTCTGGGAGTAGCGGTGGTGGGCCACGTATCGTGAGCCATCGTGGGACCCCGTGTCTCGTCGACGGAAGGCTTCGATCGGGATGATTGGCTACCGCTGTCGGTGTGTGGTTATATTGACCCCGCACATCAGCGGCTGCAGCGCTGCGAGAAGATGCATCAACGTCGCGCTGCAACAACTTGCGATAACACGACTTACAAGTTTCGCCCCCGTAGCTCAGGTGGATAGAGCAGCAGTTTCCTAAACTGTTGGCCGCGTGTTCGAGTCACGCCGGGGGCATTGCCTTACCGCTTACGCCAACTGCAGCTGTACGAAGCTGTCAGGGACGACGCACAGCGGGTGAGCGTCTGGTGCTAATCAACCGCCTCGGTCCGGCGCTCGTTCAGACTATGGAGCCTGAGCGGTAACCCGCGATCCCGGTGCCGCGAGCGCCGGCGCGCACTCAGACGCGGCTGAGCGCCTTGCCTGAGTGGTGCACGATGGCTGGTTCGCCCGGATGGTGGTCGGTCTCGCGCACGCTGTACATCGTATTATCTGCGTTGGTCCCCAGCTTGTGCACACCGGTGACTGTGCCGTGGCCGATCGCGCTGCGGTAATGCCACGATACTTTGGTGCCAACTGGAATTGTCTCGAACGCCTTGGTTTCCGTAGTCATATCATCACTCCCTCAAGGCTGACATACTCGCATTTTCCCAGCCAGCCGACTGCGAGCGCACGGGCTCGATCGCCACGCACCTGGTTGATCGCTTTTCCATGCGTTGCGCTGTTCGCGGAATGGCCACGGGGCACTCGCTATTGCGCTAGAACGCTACGCCAAGCACCACGCGCGCCGTGGGGAGCCCATCGGCGGATCCGGAAGTCTTGCTGCCGAAAAGGCGTTTTGCACCGATTCCCGTTCCAACCACGAACCGGCGTGATGGCCCGAGCAGCCAGTTGTAATCCAGCTCGAAACCGGCGGTAGGCCGGTCCGTAGCGCTGTTGTCGCACACGTCGAAGCAGAGCAGGTCACCGCTCACGTGCGTCACACCGGCGGACAGCGCGACGGAAAATCCGTCTGGCGCGTGCTCCGATGGATAGTACCGCAGCTTGACTTCACCCGTGACGTACTTGAAGTCGGTCGGAGCGTAATATGTCCCGGCAAATCCCACACTCGCGCTTTGCGATAGCGCGTGCTCGTATTCACCGCTGAAGAAGCTGAACACGACCCCGAAAGGATTGATCACGGCCAGGTCTTTTCGTGCCGTATCGGGAGCGACAGCGGTGCCGGACGGTGCCTGCGCGCGAAGAGTCGACGAAGAAATGACGACGAGTGCGGTGGCGAGCGCGAGACATCTGCAGGGGTTCGTACGCATGTATCTCCGTGATGAGAATGCAGCATGAGCGAACGCAGTCGAGCCGACGTTGCACGCTCGCACGTCGGTCGCCCGAATATAGCGGGCCCTCGCTGGAACGATAGCGGGGAGATGAAACGCAGACGGGCTCCGGTCGACGGCGGCCTTGATCGACGCGCTGTACCTGCGGCCCGACCCGCTCAGGAGCGGACCGTCTTGCTCAACTCTTCGAGGTGTGATGACCAGAGTCCGTTGGCCTCCATCTCGGGGCGATGGTAGCCGAGCACGGTCGCGCGCGTCGCGACGGATAGAAGTCCGTCGATGACGAAGATGGCGCTGAACGACGTGGGGGAGCCGACCATCGTCGAGAGGTGTCCCCACGTTGCGGAGCGCAGAAGGTCATACTCGCGGAACAGCGTCGGTACGTCCAATCCCTGGGCCCGGCGCATCTCGCCGTGCGAACACGCCGCGGCGAGCAACGCATCGACGCGAACGTCGCGCGTCGCATCGCTCATCGCGCAGTCGATCACTCGCGTGATCACGCTCGCGAGGTTGTTCTGCCGCTCGGCTTCCTCGATTGCCACCCAGGGTAGTTCCTGCGTATTGCGGTCCCAGTCCGCCATGATCTCGCCCACCTGGGCCAAAAGCAGCGGGTAAAGGGCAGCATACGGGGCAACTTCGGCGGTCCGTGCCGCGTGAATTCTGCGTGCGGCCTCGACGACACTTTCGGAGGCGGCCGGTCGGTATGGCTCCATGACAACTCCCAGCGTGCTTCGGGTTCTGGCTCCGGACTGGAAGCGGTCGACGGCGCCGTCTTCGTAAATGTGTGCATACATCCCGACAAGTCAATCTCTGCTGGCTGCGCGTACGTGCGCGTACACGTGCTCTGCCATGTTTTTGGATCCTCATCCCTGGAGCCACCGTCGAAGCAGGGATGGGATCGCTCTCCTCGCACGCGTGCGGTTGAAAGCGTCCGCTGCCAGCTTGATCCCCTCCGCCTGGGTGCCGTACGAGTGCATGGTGTGAGCGATGGTTCCCAGCCCGATCCCGGCGACCATCGCGAGAGTAATCTCGTTGATCATCTCGCCCGCATGCCGG
>DATNCZ010000477.1:0-2192 GCA_035553335.1 Gemmatimonadaceae bacterium | reverse complement strand
GTCGACCACCAATCCTGCCGCAGGCCGATCCGCAGCTTCCACCGGCTCGTGAGATCCATCTGGTCCGTCACGTACGCGCTCAGATATGTCGCGCTCAGATCGTCGTCGTCGCAGCTGTGATGCGCGTCGCACTCGAAATCGAGGCTGTCCACCGAGTTCTCCTGCACCCGCGGATCGAAGATGTCGGTGATCGGCGGCACGTCGGCCGTCGAGCGCACCGTGCCGATGTGCTCGCGATGCACCTCCGCGCCCGTCAGCATCGAGTGCCCAACGGAGCCGGTCGCGAAGGTCCACAACGGCTCCAGCTGATAATCGAAGTCGTGGTTCAGGTCATGCTGCCGCCGAAACTGCCGCGACACCGAGCTGTCGCCCGAGACGGCGCTCCCCGAATTGCGCTGCAGGTCGAGGTCGCGGTACAGGAACGACATCCGGTTGTTGATGGTGAGATGCTCGTTCACCGACCACGCATCGCTCAACGTCGTCCGCGCCAGATCCTGATTACCGAACGAAAACGGCGTCGAGTACTTCGTCGCCCGTGACACGTCGATGGGACTGCCGCCTAGATAAATGAGTCCGTACGCGTCGGGCGTCTGCTCGATGCGCCGGGCGTCGACCGCCAGCTCGACGACGTGCGCCGCGGTCGTCCAGCCGACATCGGGCCGGAGCTCGACATGCTCGCTCTCGAGGTGCCTGAACGCGTTCGCATGCTCGGCGAACCCGTCCACGCGGTAGTCGACGCCCGTTAGGCCCGTCGGACCGGTGCTGTAGAAGTTCGCGTTGAGCGCGCCGTACGAGCCGCCCTGCGCCGTGATTCCATAGCCGGCAACGGCTTGCGGCCGCAGGTGCACGATGTTGATCGTCCCCCCCGGCGGTCCGCTCCCCAACAGCGCCGAGCCGGGACCTTTGAGCACTTCGATGTGGTCGACGCCGTTCAAGGAATGCGAGAAGCCATTGATCGCGTCACCGTCCGAGAACCCGTCGCTCGATATCCGTGGGTCGAGGCCACGCATGAGAAAGCGATCGAAGAATCCATACGACGATGGGCCTCCTTCGCTGAGCCCGCTCACGTTGCGGATCGCCTCGCGCAACGTGGTTTCGCCGCGCTGGTCGGTGACCTCGTGCGAAATGATCTCGATGCTCGCCGGCAAATCCTCGAGCGCCGTGCCCGTTTTCCCCATCATCGGCACTTGGCGAAGCGAGCGCGGATGCGCGCCTTCGACGCGCACGGCGGCCAAAGTCGCACCCCTCTCGCGCTCGTCGGATAAAACGAGAGCAACCGTTCGTCGATCCAGAAATCGATATCGCACGCCGGTGTCCGTAAGCAGATCTGCGAGCGCCCGATCTCTGGACATCGCGCCCATCACTGCGTGCGACACTCGTCCATGGACGGCCAGCGAATCGAACGACACCCGTACGCCCGACTGCGATTCGTACGCGTGGATCGCTTGGGCAAGCGGCTGTGGCGGAATGTCGAAGCGTTGTGTTTCTGACACCGAGTCGCGGCCTGGTTGCTGGCCCTGCGATGCAACGGGAATGAGCGCGAATTGAACTGCCGAAAACAGAATGATTCTCGTTCGGAGCATGCTGCACGCAGTAAAAGGGATAGATTCACTCGGCTTTATCCGCGCGCATTCTATTGCCGACCTCGCCACTGCGTCAAGCGGCGTCCGCATCCTCTAAGGCAGAAGCCTCAACGATGGAACATGCCGCGGCCTCACCAGCGAAAAGTGGCGGCGGTCCACCGTCAACACCTTCACGATGTCGAGTCGCTCGGCGGCCGCAACCACACACGCATCGACGAGGCCGAGTGGCGTGTCGAGATAGATGCTCATGAGATCAGCCGCCCGCTCGACATCTTCGGACGTGAGTCCCTCGAGCGTGAATTCGCCATCCGCAATCGCTCGCGTGAACGCAAGCTCGGCGTCTGCACCGATACGCCGGCCCAGGAGATAGGACACTTCGGGCAGCACAACGACCGGAACGAGAACGTCTTCTCGCGATCGCTCCCACCAGGTGCGAACTCGGCTGTGCCACGCGTCATCGCGATCGACGAGCGCGTACAAGACGCCGGAGTCGGCGAGGACTGTCAGCGATCGGGCTCCGGCCAGAGCAGTTCGTCGACCCGCTCGGATGTGTCGCTGCGCCCGCTCGCAAAGCTTCCGGCGACACTCGGTAGCCGCGACTGCGATTTG
>DATNCZ010000476.1:0-2952 GCA_035553335.1 Gemmatimonadaceae bacterium | reverse complement strand
TGCAGGATGGTTCACCGGAAGATCTGTACGACAGGCCCGCGACTCGCGACGTCGCGATGTTCATCGGGCACGCGACACTGATACCGGCGCGTCGCAACGGTGATTTCGCGACCGTATCAATTGCCGGTGCAATGCACCGCGTGGAACTGAGCTCGTTCACCGGTATCGGCGATGGTGAATCCGGTGCCGTGGTACTCCGTCCGGAAGCGGTCGAGATCGCCCGCGACGATGGTGGCGATCAATGGAACGCAACGGTGATCGCTCGACGATTCGCCGGCGCACAGTTCGTCTACCGGCTGCGACTGGACGCGGACATCGTGTTCGACGTCGCGTCGCGCGAGCGCATCGAACCCGGTACGGCGGTTGCGGTGCGTGTGACGCGCCCGGTTCCGATGGTGCCCTGAGCGTGACAGTGTGGTTCGGGGGACGCAGCCGCGCCGAGCGAATGGCGACGCTGGCGGCACTGCCACTGCTGCTGATACTGGTCTGGACGGTTATCTATCCGAACGTTGCGGTGATCATGGGCAGTATGGGTCACTGGCGCGAATTCGCGGAATCCCCGTCGGATGTCGAGGCACTCAAGAACAGCATAATCATTGCGGTTGCGTCGGTTGCCGCATCGCTGGCGATCGGGGTGCCGCTGGCATTTCTTCTCACGCGATTCGACTTTCCGGGACGAACGGTACTGCGCGCGGCGGCACTGCTTCCGGCGGCACTGCCGCCGCTGGTGGGGGTCATCTCGTTTCTCTTTCTGTACGGCGATACGGGAGTGATTACGAGAGTGGTACAGATCGCACTTCGTCTCAAGGATGTTCCGTGGCACCTTAACGGAATCGGCGCGATCATCTTCATACACGCGTACACCATGTACGTATATGTGTATCTGTTCGTATCCGCGGGTCTCGAGCGTTATGAGGCGTCGCTGGACGAGGCGGCGATCGGGCTTGGCGCGGGCACGCTTCGCCGCCTGACTCGTGTGACGCTTCCGCTGCTCACTCCTGCCATCGCGGGGTCGGCGCTGCTGGTCTTCATGAGCGCGCTAGGCTCGTTCTCCGCTCCATACGTGTTCGGCGGCGGCGTGCGAGTGTTGTCGACGCAAATCCTCAACTCGAAGCTGAACGACGCGATCGGCCTGGCATACGTCGAGACGACAGTGCTTGCGATAAGTGCAGTTGCCGGATTGTTGCTGTTCCGGTGGCTCGAGGGAAAGCGAGCCTACGTGGCCGCGGGAAAGGGCGGTGCCAGTCGCCAGCCCGTTCGGTCGCGATGGGCGCGTATCGGGCTCGCGACGTCGGCCGCTCTCATAGTACTCGTGCTCGTGTTGCCGCATCTCATGATCGTGCTCGTGTCCTTCGCCAAGGACGGAGCGTGGACGACGCAGGTGTTACCGCCGGAATACACCACGCACAACTACGCCGGATTGTTTACCGAGAACCAGCTCTGGACACCGATCCGCAACAGCATCGTCATGTCGCTGCTGGCGACCGCCGGCAACGTGGTATTCTGTGTCGCTGGTGCGTACCTGATCGTGACGCGCAAGTTCAGCGGGCGCCGATTACTGGAAGCGCTCGTCGCGCTGCCATGGGCAATTCCTGGAACGGCGATCGCGCTTGGCCTCCTTGCCACGTTCAACAAGAACGACCTTTCGATGGGCAAGGTACTGCTGGTTGGCACGTTCTGGATCCTTCCGCTGGCGTATTTCGTGCGTGACATCCCGCTCGTATCGCAAGCGGTAGAGGGATCGCTCAAGCAGATGGATCCTTCGCTGGAGCCAGCTGCGCGGGGGCTCGGTGCTTCGTGGTGGATGGCGGTGCGGCGCGTGGTGCTACCGGCGGCGCGGCCAGGTATCGTCGCAGGTGCATTGCTCGCATGCGTTACCGCAGTCGGAGAGTTCGTCGCGAGCATCGTGCTGTACACGCATGGGAACCGACCCATATCGATCGAGATACTCGCTCAACTTCGCTCATACGCTTTTGGCACCGCATCGGCATACAGCGCGTTGTTGATCGGTCTGGTACTCATAATGGCGCTCGCCGCACGCTTTGCAGAATCACGGATGCAATAAGGATGTGATTTCGTGGATCAGGAAGAGTCAGAAAAGCTACCGCGCATCGTCATCATAGGCGGAGGCTTCGGCGGATTGCTCGCGGCAAAAAAACTGGGCCGAGTCAAGGCCCGAGTGACGGTGCTCGACAAGACAAACCACCATCTCTTTCAGCCCTTGTTGTATCAGGTGGCGACCGCATCGCTCGCGCCGAGCGACATAGCCGCGGCCATCAGGCACGTACTGCGAAATCAGGCAAATACCAGCGTGGAGCTTGCGGAGGTGCGCGAGATCGACGTGGATGCACGGATCGTGAAGTGCGCCGACCCGTCGAGACTCAAGCAGGATTTCGAAGTCCCGTACGACTATCTCATCGTGGCGTGCGGCACTCGGCACTCGTATTTCGCGCATCCGGAATGGGAGACGCTCGCGCCGGGATTGAAAGCCGTGGAGGATGCGCTGGAGATCCGGCGACGCTTTCTGCTCGCGTTCGAGGAAGCGGACCGCGCGGCGACTCCGGAAGAACGCGATGCGTGGCTGACCTTCGTGATCGTCGGCGCCGGTCCAACCGGGTGCGAGCTTGCAGGCGTGATGCAGGAGATCGCGCACGGTATGCGCAGGGATTTTCGCAACGTGGATACCCGTGACACATCGGTCATTCTGCTGGAAGCTGGAAGTCGCATTCTACCAGCGTTCCCCGAGCAGCTCGCTGCGCGCGCTGCGCGTGACCTCGGCGAGCTGCGCGTAGATGTGCGAACCTCGTCGGCCGTGACGCGTATCGAGCCTGATACAGTTTACGTTGGTGACCACAAGATCAGGACACGTTCCGTATTCTGGGCTGCTGGAAACGTTGCATCACCGGTGTGGAAGTCACTTGGTGTGCCGCTTACAAAGACCGGACAGGTGAT
>DATNCZ010000475.1:0-5390 GCA_035553335.1 Gemmatimonadaceae bacterium | reverse complement strand
GTGCTGGCAGCAGAACCGTCGCGATGATTTCCGAATCCTCGTGATCGGTAGCGATTCAATCAAGGCGCCGCAGTAAGCGGCACTCCTTGGGCTCAACGGGCGGGGCGGCGAAAGCTGCTCCGCCCGTTGAGCTTTATGGGGATGAAAGTTCCCGCAGGCTCCATTGCACGATTGGCCTCGAAGTCGCTCTGGGGATGAAAGTTCCCGCGGGCATCGAGCTCAGACTGGCCTCAGCATCGTTTTGGATCGGGTGACAGGCACGGATGCATCCGTGCCCCACATGCGCGGGGCTTCGGTTACGCCTGCAAAGGCGGGTGTTGAATTCAGTAGTCGTCCGGGGACCGCGCTTTCGCGGCGGCGGCGAGAGGGGCGGCGACTATGACGCGGGGCCGTGACATTACGACGACGGCCGCATTCGGCGTCCCGTGACCCGCGCGGATTCCTGCGCGCGGATTCCTAAACGATGTCCGCTGCTTCCACGTTCTCGAACTCTGGGGGCGCGGAGTGCAGCACGAACGCGGGAATGCTGGTGTTGATCACAGTGTAGAGAACCAGAGCGCCGAGAATGTATTTCTCGACACCGAAGTTGACGTTCAGGATGTCGACGATTACGAGCGTGAATACCAGCGTGGGGATGAGCGCGACACCGATCCTGCGCGCGACAGCAGTTGAATCCTTGAGAAAGGACCGTCGCTGAAGCATCGTGATCCCGACGCGAACTGGAATGAGCAGCACTATCAGGAGGAGCCCCACGAGGATCGCGCGCATCGTGATCTGCTCACGCACTATCTCCGTGCCGGCGTGAAAGAAGTAGAACGGGATGAACACCGATCCGAACGACTCGAGCGCATCCACCATCTTCTCCGACGACATGGCCGGCAGCTCCGATCGGAAGCGCTGCGCGGCGATACCGACGAGAAATGCGCCTACCAGATAGTACACGCCCAATCGCGTCGTCGCGTACGCGCATACGATCGCGACCATCAGCAGGAACGCGAACTCCGAGCGCGGTGCGTGCGGCGCGACCAGCCGCGCGAAAAGCCGAAACATCAACGGAATGATCGTCACCACGACGATCATCGCCGCGACGGCGAAGGCCAGCCGCCCCATCGAGGTCGATTGGAGTACGAAGAAAAGTACTGTCAGCGCAAGCAGCTCCGACGCGATGACGTAGGTCTTCACGGCAAACCGCTCGCCCTCCAGCAGGCCAAAGCCGGGCAGGGACGAGAGTATGAAGCCTGTAGATGGCGTGAGCAGCGCGAGTGCGATCAACACCGCCGGACGAGTTGCGAACCCGAATCCGAACGCGATGATTGCAGATCCGAGCGCGAGAATCACCGACCAGACTATACCGTGCACGACGAGCGGTGCCGCCTGTCGCTTGAGCTCGTGCCCATCGATCTCGAGTCCCGCGAACAGGAACAGCGCGACGATTCCGAATGTCGACAGGAGGTGAAGTGTCGGATCGTTGTGAAACAGTCCCAGTGCGGTTGCGCCCGCGCCCATGAGCAGGCTGGTAATTGCGCTCGGCAGGCGGTACCGTTGCAGTGCTTTTGGCACGACGAACAGGGCAAACAGCAGAACGACGAAGGCGATGTCGCCGGGCACCTTGCTCACCGGTGACGGTGACGGTGCTCCCACTGTGCCTGTCGGGTAGACGATCTTCGGCAGCACCGGCGTCTGCGGTGGGTCGCGCAGGCGTAGCGTCATCGCCGAGAAGTCGAGCGTCACACGATCGGCGGTTTGCAGTGCGTCCTGACCCAGCGCGCCGGCATAGAATTGTGTGCGCGAGTCCACGTCGCGCATCAGTGCGTGCACCGAGCCGATCCTGATCGGACGGCCGTTGACGCCAAGCGTGATGCCGGGGATCATGTACGACGGCATCGACGTAACGCCGCCACCGAGTTCGGCGCCAACGTACGTCGTCAACGTGGCCGATCTGGTCGCTTTCGGGAACTCACGCACAAACGATGGATACAGCAGTGTCCTGGACGCACGCGAATCGAGCAGCAGGGCGATCCGGCTGGTGTCGTACGACGCGGCGATGACGGCAGCACCGTCTGCAAGTGCCATGTTCGGCGCGGTTGAGGAGTCATTGTCCGCACCTGGCGACGACAGCGCGATGTGTCCGTCACGCATCAAGGAAACGCTGCCGAGTGCAGACAGAACCGGCAGCCCGATGATGCCGCTCACCGGATAGCGCATGTAGATCAACTGCAGCGAGTCGTCCGGTGCAACGACTACTACAACATTGGCGAGCCGCGCCGTGCCGAGGTTCATGCTGCGAACGACGCCGATTCGCGCCGTGATCGTTCGGCCGCCGACGATGGTGCGCACGGAATCCTTGAGGATCTGAACGTTGTGCGATACGGCGGTGGTCGAATCGATGATCGTGAACGGGGCGCCGGCATCGACGCCGAAGCGCACGCGTGGCGCGGCGCCATTGATGAGCGCAACCGCCGCGAATGCGACACTGTCGTTTGGAACCGGAGACGTATTCGATTCCGCTGTCCACGTGATGCGTTGTGGAGGTACGCTCGCCAGCGCATCAGCGCGCTCGGCACGACGCGTGAAAAGAGACCGGGTGGCGGTGTCGATGGCGCCCCTTCCGACGCGCAGTGCGCGCCGGTACGTCGCGGCCGATTCGCGATAACGAAAGACGCGCGCATAGCTGTCGGCAAGCGCGTCGGCAGCGCCTGCCAGATGTGATCTGCTGAAGCCTCGTGGCATGCTGTCGATGAGCGGCGCGAGCGATGCGATCGCGCCGTCATTGTCGTTGAACGCGTGAGCGACGATCCCACGGTAGAACTGCACGTCCGGCCCAGTTGCACCACCGGATGTCGCGACCGCATCGCGCAGCTCGAAGAAGCGATGCTGGCTGTAGAGTGTGTCCCACGAGGCGGGCGCGGCCGGCGGGGGCGCCGGCGGTGCCGATCGTTGAGCGTTCGCACTTCCGGAGCCAATTGCTAACGCGACGATGAACAGACCGCGCGCGAGCGACGTACCGGGGATGGCGCTGGCGAGGGCTGTCGGCGTCATGAATTCAAGCTAATCCGGGAATCGGTGAAATGACTCTCCGCAAGCAGATCCGATTCAGCTCATTGTCGTGAAATGAGCGAGGTTGATCGGACATGGAGAGCACATGCTAGCAGCGATAAGATCGGCCGCCGTCATCGGTATCGATGCCTACAACGTGACAGTCGAGGTCGACGCAGCGCAAGGCTTGCCGCAATGGACCATTGTGGGCCTGCCCGCCGGCGCTGTCAAGGAGAGCAGAGAACGGGTCGGAGCCGCGATAGTGAATTCGGGGTTCACGCTTCCGCCTCGACGGATAACCGTCAACCTTGCTCCCGCGAGATTCCAATTCCATAATACTGTGTGCCTCTGGTATGCGGTTGACTGCTATGGTGAGCGTTCTTGTGTGCCGGTCGATCTCGAGCCTGTCGATCCAGGGCGCCATCAGCTGACGGAGGACCGGAGGCGGTGCCACCTTTGCCATCCTGGGGAAGTCGAGTGCGGCGGCAATGAGACTCTCGGCTTCTCTTTCCAGCTTGGATGCTGACTGTTTCGATGCTTTGGTGCGGGCCTGCTCGCCCTCGACCGATGCGAGCCTTGCGCGGATCTCCGACAGTGTTGCCGATGCTTCCGACTCTTCGATCGTGCCGCGTGCGATCGTGTCGATGATCCTCTTCCTGCGTGCTAGCAACTGCTCCCGCTCCTTGACGAGTGATGACGCTTTATTCGGTGCGTCGGACCGCGCGCGACGTGCTTCCGTGTATGCCGTCTCGCGTATGAGCTCGATCGTTGCGGGATGGGTGATGATGTCGGAAAGTGTTTCGATCACAACCCCTTCAATCCATCGCTTGTTGGCGCAGACCAAAGGAGGGGTGCATGTTCCGATCTGCTTGTCCGCTCCCGAGCAACGATAAAAGAGCCACCTTCCCGGATCACTGGCCGGCCCGCGGCTTCCCCCTCCACCGTGATACGCGTGCCCGCACGAACAGCGAAGAAGCCCGGTCAGCATATATTCACCGCTCGACGCGCGGGTAAGCGTTTTGTGCTGACCCATGATCCTTTGGACGGTGTCGAAGAGATCGCGTGACACGATGGCGGGGTGAGCATCAGGGACGACTGTCCATTTGCTCCGATCGCCGTCAACTCTCTGCTTGCCGTCCTCAGAGATCGGGCGCTTTCCGTGCACCAGGTCGCCAGCGTATGCAGGATTGACCAACATGGCGCGGACAACGGCCGTGGCCCATCTGCGGATCGGCGCGCGCTCTTTCAACGTGAGTGCAAGGTTGAAGAGCGACATCCCGCCAAAGGCATACGCCTCAAACATCCACCGTATCAATTCCTGCTCTTCAACGGGTCCGGGGGTCAATCGAACGATCTCATCGTCTGACTTCCGCTGTCCCACTTCAAGGACTCGCTGTGACCCGTCCTTACGTGTGGCGAGCCTCCGATAGCCCAACGGTGCTTCACAACGCCAGCGGCCCGTTTCCGCCACAGCACGAGAGGCTCTACGCTGAGTGACGCGGAGATTCTCTCTGTATTCGGAAGCCTGGGCGCTATTGATCAGGCGCATCACGTTCCGCGCGGTCCCATCGGGCATTTCGTCGCCCTCTGCAAATCGCACAATCCAGCCCAACTTCTTGAGCGTGACGCGCCAGTACGTGGCGTCCTCGGGATCGGAAAAGCGACCGAATCGAGAATCGTTCAACGCAATCACAACTCCATCCTTGGCCGGCAATCTCGGATGTGCTTCGCAGTAGGCGAGCAATCCCATGAATCCCGGGCGACCTTCGGCCGTGAATCCCGAGACGCCGGGATCGGTGAATATCCCGCCCTCGGAGATCACGCGACCCAGTCTTTTGGCGTGTGCGTGGATCGCTCTGTGCTGCTCTGAAAGCGATGTCCGATCCTCGCCCGTCTGCTGCTCTGTCGAGACGCGTACATATCCCAGTGTGTCCATTCTGAAAAGCTAGCTCGCCTTGGGAAGGTGACGGATCGGTTGAATATCGAGAGCTTGGGGAGTGCTGTAGGCCGCTACCGCACGCACGTAGTCACCGACCCACGACTTGAGATCCACGACTGACGATCCAGCCTCGCGCCTCACTGTGATCTCTCCACGCTTTTTGCCGGGAACCTTGTTCGTTCGGTTCATCGTTTACCGTCTCCCCTTGCAACGTGGAAGGTGAGCTACCCCGGCCCCATTGACCGGACGCGCTGCCTTACTGCTCGACGGCGCCTGTGTACCAGGAGAGCCCAATTCGAGCGGCATCCTTGCACCACTCGGACGGTCTACGAAATAGATTCTCTGACCGCAAGCGGCGCACGATCCCGCCTCTGTCCCTGCGGGGATCGTGATCGTCAGTATCTCGGAATGTTTA
>DATNCZ010000474.1:0-5264 GCA_035553335.1 Gemmatimonadaceae bacterium | reverse complement strand
ATCAGGTCGAACAGGGGCAGGTTCAGGCAGCGTTCTCTGTCGCGGACGCGATTCGTCCCGAATCAGCCGACGCGATCAAGCGGCTGCATGATGCGGGGGTCGAGGTTGCGATGGTCACCGGCGACAGCCGTGCGGTAGGAGAGGCCGTTGCGCGCGAGTTGAAGATCGACACCGTGTTTGCCGAGGTGCTCCCCGACAAGAAGGTCGAGAAGATCAAGGAGCTTCAACGAGCGGGCAAACGTGTCGCGATGGTAGGCGACGGCGTGAACGATGCGCCGGCGCTCGTCACCGCTGATGTGGGCATCGCGATTGGCGCTGGAACCGACGTCGCCGTCGAAGCGGGCGACATCGTGCTCGTACGGAGCGATCCACGCGACATTCCAAGAATCATCGCATTGAGTCGCGCCACGTATCGCAAGATGCTCCAGAATCTGTGGTGGGCCGCCGGCTACAACATAGTCGCAATTCCGCTCGCGGCGGGGGCACTCGCGTCGAAAGGCGTTGTCCTCAGTCCGGCGGTCGGCGCCGTGCTGATGTCACTGAGCACGATCATTGTCGCGATCAACGCCCAACTCCTTCGGAGAGCGAAACTCTAACGGGGTAAGACTCGTCGTCAGCGCTCGCAGCCGGTCACTCTAGTCGAAATGCCTCAAGCGAGGGCAATACTACATACCATGATGACCCAAGCCATGACCAGTAAGGTGAAGAATGATCACGGCACCTAGAAAAAGACCCACAATCGCCACGAATATGCGAACTCCGATGGGCCTATGAGGTGTAGCCTCCTGCGCTCCGCGGCCGAAAGCCGGCTGAAGCAGTCCCCACGGCTTGTAGATCGAAAGTATTGTCGTCATGAGGAGCACGACGACCGCGAGGCTCGCATCGAACACGAGTTGTTTTCCGAGGCCGTCGACAACCGGTAGTTCCCCGATCGCCGTTACCGATGCCCGGCGCGCAGCCCCGGCGACGGCCGTGAACTGATGAAGGAGCAACAGCGACATCGCGCCGATCGTGAGCGCCAACTTCGTCACGACCCAGTAGTAGCGCAAAAGCCCCCAGCGCGTGCCAAGCGCCTGAACGATTCCGGTGACGAGCGCGAGAATGCCAAGCGGCACGATCGCGAACTGTCCAACGACATTCATCGCGACGTACGCCGCGCGCGCGGTGTCGGCGTTGTTGGTGGAGAGCGCGGCGATGCTCAATACGAGAAAGGCGACGACCGCGCCGAGCCAGCCCACGGACGAAGCAACGTGCGCGACGAGTCCCATCTTCCGCAGAGCTGGCGACATTCTCAGGGCAATTGCGCCGCGCGGCGATTCGCTTGGCACTCCATCAAACATCAGTGCACGGCTCCCGCGTGCCGCCCCTCGACCATTCGCCGGTACTTCGCGAGCTGTTCCGGTTTCAGAACGCCGGCGATCTCGCGCAGAGTCGAATCGATCGTCGCGTGCACGTGCGGTTGCACGGCGCTCCACGCAGAGTCGATCGCTGATTGCCGCCGCGCAAAGATCTTCGCGACGGTATCGCGTTGGATCGAATCGAGATCGAGCTCGCGCGTGATCTGCTGAATCATGTGCTCGGCATGTCCGCCGGCCATTTCGTGCGTCATCCCTCGACGGCGTTCGTAGCTGACACCGAGCGCCACCCCAGCCGCCAGCGTCACGCCGAGTAACAAGAGCGCTCGAACCGAAGCGGGCATCCTCATCTGCCGTTGCGGACCGAAAACAGGAGTGACTCGAGTCGCGGCGGTCCGTCCGCCAGCAGAACCATCCTCGCGGCGCTGTCTTCCGGCACCAGCGCTCGCGTCCATTCATCGGTCGTCGAGTTTCGCCTTTCTCGCGACAGAGACGTTATGAGAACCACTACAGACGCAGCGAGCACCGCAAGCGCACCGATCCAGCCGGCGCGCGAGCGTGCCAGCCATTCAACACTACCGGGCGGCTGCACGGCGCGTTCGGCGATTCGCTCAGCAAACGCTGCCCAGTGCTCGGGCGTGTCCGTAACCTTGCTCGTGTCGAACAGCTCGGGCGCCTGCTCGTCATGATTGGGCACTACTGGCCTCCATCCGGCGACGCATCGCCGCCGAGCAATTTTCGAAGCGTGGCCCGCGCGCGAAATACGTGCTGTCGCACCGTGGACTCCGAGATTCCATGCATGGCCGCAACCTCCTCGGTCCCAAGCCCACGCACCACGACGAGCTCGAAACAAGCGCGTTGCATCGGCGAGAGCTTCTCCACCGCCCGTCGAGCGTGATCGGCGTCGATGCGTGCGGCATTCGCCGTTTCGACATCTGATGGAGACTCTGTGTCGCCTCCGCGCCACCAGCGTTCCAGGAGTCGAGTGCGTCGCAGTTCGCGCGCTCGCCGGTTCGCTGCCAGACGACGAACGATCGCAAAGAACCACGGACCGAATGGCCGCGCGACATCGAATCTCCGAGCCTCGCGATGCACGACGGTGAAGGCGTCCTGCACGACATCCTCGGCATCGTCGACGCTTCCGATGAACTGGATGGCCAACAGGGTGCCGCTCCGGACGTAGCGACGCACGAGGACGGCGAAAGCGCGGTCGTCGCCGCGTGCCGCCGCAGCGAGCAACTCGGCATCCGTGCGCGCGTCATCGTTCACGCCTGGCGGGCGCGGCTACGACAGGCAGCATGGTTCGTCGCGCTTCGCCGGTCGCGCCATCACTCCGCGCTCTTGGTCAGCGTGAAGCGCAGTTCGCGGCTGGGACAGGCAATGGTGCCGTCCATCGTTGCCTTCGCCGTCGCATGCGCATTCACCATAGCGGTGGCCGGGCACGCAACTCCGGAAATGTCCTGCGTCCAGCGGACCGTATCGCCAGCCGCGGGCATCATGTGGTGCCCCCCGCCGAGTGTGAGCGGAGCCGATCCGGTGGCGCGAAGAAGCGCCGCATGAACGCTGTCGTGTGCGATGGAAAGGCTGAATGGACTTGCCACGCCATGATCCGAAATCGTGCCCGTCCAGGTACCGTGCATGAGTGCGTGGAGTGCCGCGTGCTGCGCAGAATCCATCGGCGCATGGTGCGACGAGTCGTGGGATGCTGGGCGCATATGCGACCCCGGATGCCCCTGGGCAACGGCCGGCAGCGCGCTGACCGCGAGGACGATGACTGTCTTGGCAAGATGTCGAAGCATGGTGATCGCTCCTGAAGGAGTGTTGTGAACAGAGCCTTTCCCATCTATTCGCACGAATCGTCTGCGCGTTTACACGATCGGCCTGCTCACGTCGTTCGCCGGGACCGTGACGACCAGTGGACCGCACTGATTTGCCATCCCGACGTCGTACGCCGCAACACGACCAGTTCTGCGCCTGCAGAATTGACGGCTCGACCGTTGTTTTGCCCCTGCGTCACCGATGACGAGACGAGCCAGGCGACATCGCCTTGAACGGCCACGCGAGTCACTGTCCGCGTCGAGGGCACCGCGCGCGCAAACTGAAGGTCGGCAGGCAGGTGATGCGCACGGTATTCGTCGCGCGTCTCGATGCTGCCGCTTTCCAGAATCATGACGTCGAGCGCCAGCACGGCCAGCGCACGTGCGCTGTCGCCGGTCGCTAGAGCTTCGTGGAAACGTGCGACGACCGCTACCACATCCGAGGAGTCGGATCGCGCCGTCTGCCGGACCGATCGCGACGGGCGAGCGGCTCCCGAGAGCGGCCAAGCCGTGAGCATACTCGCGAGGGCAACCACTGTGAGGCCCACAGCGTGGCTTCCTTTCCTCATTTCGTATCTCCGGTTATCTGATCGGTTGGACCGCGAATGTCACCGCGATATGTGCAGATGCACGATGCGCCATTTTCCGTCGAGTTTCTCGAGCACGGCCGTTCCGCGGCCCGATATCTTCGCTGGGCCGCTCGCTGTCTCGCCGCTCAACTCCTCGCGAAAGGCCACCCACGCCACGGTGCCGCGCACCTGCGGCTCGATTGCGGAATGGGTGAACTGGAGACCCTTGAAGCGTGCAAGCTCCGGTTTCAAGAACTTGTCTCGGTATTCCGGCCAGCCGTGTGTTGTCGCGGTGTCGGTCAGGATGTGAACGCCACGCCCATGAAACACGCTGTCGAGCGCTGTTAGGTTGCCAGCTTGAACCTGTGTCGCGTAGTCGGCGATGACTTGTTGGACGGCCGCGCGCTCCGGGTCCGGCTGACTTCCGCCTTGCGCCCTCGCCGTGCTCGATGCGAAGAGGGCCAGTACGATGAACGCGACTGCGAAAGGAAGACGTTTCATCTCATGCTCCGAAGTGGAAGGTTGAGAGAGAACCACGCTACTCGATGGGCGTTTGAAGAGCGACGAGGACGGCCGTCACCAGCACGACAGCGCTTCCGATGATCAACTCCATTGTCGCCGAGCGACGGAGGCGGTGCGCAGCGGCGACATCACCCAACACCGGCCGGATGCGAAGCCAGTTGTACGCGCCGGTTCCGATCACCGGCAGCAGAACACCGATCTTGATGAGAAGCGCCCGTCCGTAGGCGCTGCGCCACAGCGTGGCCCAACTCCCGATGTGAAGCCATGCGGCGCCGACCCCGGTCAGGACAATCAGAGACGCAAACGCGAGGGCCGCGGGCGAAAAGGCGTTGATCAGGTCAGCCGCCATTCCTCCGCGGTCCGGCGCGGTCGCACTCAGCACGATCGGAAGACCGACTGCGACAACGATCAGCAACGTACCGAGCCACCCACCCGCGCCGAGGACGTGCAGGCCGTCCGACAAAACGGCCAGGCTGCGCAACCTCGGCGACGCGACGGCATGACCGCCGAATGCGGGCGTGAATGCGAGAACGATGATCGACACGGTCGCGATGGTCCACCACGGAGTCCCTCTCCGCCCTTGCACCGCCGCCGCGGACACCAGGGCGAGCGCAATTCCGGCGAGTAGCGCTGCACCCACTTGAACCAGCCACGCGTTGCCCCAGGTGGTTTCAAACAGCATCGATCGCAGCATCGCTGACTTCATCGCGTCGGTCGCACCGTGGATCGCGTATGACTCCAGGTAAGACCGCACAATGGCGGCGGCGAGTAGTAGAACGGCCGCAACCGACCCGAGGCGAGCGGACCGCGCCAGCATCAAGTCACGCGACGCACCAAGCGACTGGGCGCGCGAGTGTCGCGCACTGATCCGATTGGCTGATGGAATCGTGAGCCAACGAAAGGAAGCGACGCCGATCAGCACGAGGAGAGCAACAAACGAAAAGAACCGCGCGACGACATTCGCGACCGACTCTTGCCCGCTTTCATCGGCATTGCCACCA
>DATNCZ010000473.1:0-13424 GCA_035553335.1 Gemmatimonadaceae bacterium | reverse complement strand
TAGTGGTGCATTCTGTGCAGGCAGGACGCACCGCGGCAGTGACCGTGTGCTGGCGCCGTCGTCCACGGTAGTCAGTAGTCGAAGCACGTATACATCAATCAGGAGCATCGCACCATGGCAATCTGGAAGGAACAGACCTCGGTCAAAAAGGATTCTTCACCGCTGTCGTTGACGCCAGACCCCGAGGTCCAGCCTCAGACGTCCGCCGATCTTCCGCCGGCGAACGAGCCCGTGCGCCGCAGCCCGAGTGCGACTCCGGAGCGGAAGAACGCCGAGTCGGTGATCTCGGCGGGACTCTCGATCGAGGGGACGATCACGGGTAACGGAGACGTGCGCATCGCCGGTCAGTTCAAGGGCGACGTGAACGTGCAGGGGAGTCTCACGATCGAAGCGGGCGCGAAGCTGGTTGGCGGCGTGCGCGCGAGCAACGTCGTGATCGATGGTGAGCTCGAGGGCAACATCGAAGGCGCTACGCGTGTTGAATTACGCTCCACGGGCGTATTGAACGGCAATCTCAACACCGGCTCGCTCACTGTCGCGGCGGGATCGCGCATGCGTGGGCAGGTGGAGTTCGGGTGGGCCAAGGATGGTCCACAGCGCTCGGATGCGACGGCGGGGCGCAGCATCGCGTGAGTAGACGCACGTGAGCACGGTGAATCAACGGACGCCGGGAAAGACGCGCAGTTGCCCGCACTGCAGGGCGACGATCCTCGAAAGCGCCAACGTCTGTCCCGGCTGCCGGCACCACGTGCGCTCGGGTGCGTCGTCATCCGAGAGCGTCTTTCCGAGTTTTACCGCGTTGAAGGTGGACGGCACCATCAAGCCGCCGGCGGCGGATCAGGTGTGGGAGTACTCCATGGTGGTGTCGATCCGCAACGAGCGCGGCGAGGAAGTCGCTCGGCAAATCGTCGGCGTGGGCGCGTTGGTGGCGTCGGAGACGCGGACTTTCACGCTGGCTGTGGAAGTGTTCAAGCCGGAAGGGCGGTAGGGGATTCGTGAAGGTTCGTCATTCCCGCGAAAGCGGGAATCCATGTTATCGACCCCTGGATGCGATGACGGCGGAAAGGTGGTCGACTGCAATCTGCTCTCGATGGCATTTAAAGTGTGTAGGGGGTGGAGAGCCGTCATTCCCGCGGAAGCGGGAACCCATGTTATCGATCTCGGGATGCGATGACGGCAGTGAGGTGGTCGGCTGCAATCTGCTCTCGATGGCATTCAGAGTGTGAGGCACGGATGCATCCGTGCCCCACATTCGCCTGCCATCACTTACTCCTGCAACGTGGTGGTGTTGAATCCGATCGTCATCCTTGGGTCCATACGCGTGGCATCCATTCGGTGTGTGTTGGATGTCGTCGGGCCGGTGGCCATCTGGCGTTGTGGCAAGATCTTTGGCATGCTTGTGATTGGCAGGAGAATTCCGCCCTTCACCAAGCGTCCATATGCGCCTCGTTCAAGCCGCCGCTGCAGCTGCACTGCTGTGTAGCACTGTTCCAGGGTCGACATCCGTCAACGCGCAATCCGGTCCCTCGGATCCGCAACTCGCAGGACGGATCGATTCGATCGCGACATCGGTACTCAAGAGCACCGGTGTGCCAAGTGCATCGATCGCGGTGGTGCGACACGGCGAGATCGTGTACGCGCATGCGTACGGGTCGGCGAAGCTGGATCCGGCGGTCGCTGCGACTCCCGGCATGCGCTACGGCATCGGCTCGATCAGCAAGCAACTGACTGCGGCGACCATACTCCTGTTGCAGCAGGACGGCAAGCTGTCGCTGGACGATCACGTGTCGCGGTTCGTGCCCGGACTCACGCGCGGAGACGAGGTGACGATTCGCGAGCTGCTGTCGCACACGTCGGGGTATCAGGATTTCTGGCCGCAGGATTACGTACCGCCGTTGATGCAGAAGCCGATCTCGCCGCAGGGGATTCTGGACCGGTGGGCGAAGCAGCCGCTGGATTTCGATCCGGGAACCAAGTGGCAGTACAGCAACACCAACTTCGTGATCGCGGCGCTGATCGTGGAGAAGGCGAGCGGTGAGCCGTTCTTCCAGTTTCTGCAGAGCAGAATTCTCGATCCGCTCGGGATGAAGAGCGCGATCGACTTCGACGCGAAGGGGCCATCTTCCGTTCAGCCGATCGGTTACATGCGTTACGCGCTGGGGCCGTTGCGCCCAGCGACGTCGACGGGTCCCGGCTGGATGCACGGCGCCGGTGAGCTCGCGATGACAGCCAGCGATCTGGCGCGCTGGGACATCGCGATGATCAGGCAATCGCTGCTCGCACCGCAATCGTACAAGGCGATGGAAACGACGGTGCTGCTTCGCGATGGAGTCAGCAGTGGCTACGGTCTTGGCGTCGACGTCGGCACGATGAATGGGCACAGGTTGATCGAGCACAACGGCGAAGTAGCGGGATTCACCGGTGAGAATCTCGTCTTTCCCGACGACAGCGTCGCGGTGGTGGTGCTCACGAATCAGGACGCTTCACGCGCCGACGGCGTGATCGCCGATCAGATTGCGCGGGTACTGTTCACGACGCAGGACGCGACAGAGGCGAAGCACACGGCTCTCGCACGCGACATTCTCGAAGGGTTGCAACGCGGTACCATCAACCGTTCGCTGTTCACGGACGATGCAAACGCGTACTTCAGCACCCAGGCAATCCTGGATTTCACCTCCGGTCTGGCGCCACTTGGCGCACCGACGGAATTCGTGCAGATATCACAGGCCAATCGCGGCGGTATGGTCGAGCGTGCTTATCGCGTGACGTTTCCAACACGTACGCTACGTGTCTGGACATATGAGATGCCCGACGGCAAGCTGGAGCAGTATCAGGTTGCTCCGATGGGCTGATCTGTTGCTCGAACGCAACAACTGCGCGTCGTGCGCACCGGTCATGACGGCGAGGCGACAAGTGATGTAGTCAGCCTGACCGGGTTGCGCAGAACAGAAGCGTTCAGACAATGAAAACAGCCGTTGATGTTCTGCTGCTTACCATTCATGTGTTTGGAGATACATTCATGGCGATTTGAAGGTAAGGTTCACTCACGCCGGACTATCCTCTTCTTCGAACGCTCAGCGGTGAGTATTGCATGTTTGGGTTTCCAAGACCGCGTCGTGCCAGCGTCATTGCCTGGTGTCTGCCTGTAGTCATAATCGCGACGCTCGTTCTCTCGTCATCTGCACAATCGTGGGGAGCGACTGCGGCAGAGCCACATTCGTCCGACTGGCGCGCGAACATTCGCGCATTTGCAGAAGCGCATCTACAGCATACCGCGTGGGGACCTGCGCACGGACGACGTGATTACGAGATGACACTTTCACTTGCCCGTGCGGAACGCGTGGCAGTGGATGACGATGCGCTATACGCGGCTGCGTATCTGCACGACATGGGCGGCATTCCTCCGTACGCAAAGGCTGGCGTGGATCATGGCGATCGCTCGATTCAATTGGTGGACAGCGTGTTGCGCGATGCCGGCTTTCCGATGGAGAAGTCCGCGCTGGTGAAGGAGATCATCGATCATCATCAGTACTATCGTCCGCCGGACACTCTCGCCGTCGCCGTGCTATTCCGTGACGCCGACATACTGGACTTTCTTGGCGCGGTGGACGTCGCGCGCATACTGTCGCTGACTACGCGCGAGAAGTTCACGCCGGACCTGCCACACGCGGTGGAGGCGATACGGCAGAACATGCTTCAGATGCCGGGCCGGTTGCAGAGTGCGGCGGCGAAGCGCGAAGGTGCGAAGCGGGTGGCCGAGATGCAGCGGTATCTGGACGAGCTTGCGGCGGAGACGGATTCCTTGCGGGTACTGTAGAGCTCGACGACTGACGGCAGGTCGAGCGGCCGGGGCCGGCCACTTGCGGAAGTCCAGCGGGCCGCTATATCCGTGATTTGGGGATATTATATCCAATTTCATGGAAGCCCAATGGAAGACATCACCAGGCGCGAGTTTCTGGCTCAGGGTATCAGCGCCGTACCCGTAGTGTCGGGGCTGATAGTGATCGGATCGCGCCTTGGCGCGCAGGAAACTGGCGCGGGTGCATCCGCAGTCGCGACTACAGGCGCGACTGCAGGCGCGGCCGGAGTAGCGGATGCGCTCCCCGCGAAGACTGCACTCGAGCCGTTCGACTATCGCGGCGTGACTCTGAACGAGAGCCGGTGGCGAACCCAATATCTGGCCGCGCGCGAGTTCTATCTGAACGTGCCCGATGACGACATCCTGAAGGGGTATCGTGTCGCGGCGGGACTGCCGGCACCCGGAGAAACTCTGGGCGGCTGGGCGAAGGTGAACACCGACGAAATCTTCGGCCAGTGGCTGAGCGGGTTCGCGCGCATGTACCGGGCGACCGGAGACGACGCAGCGCGGACGAAAGCTGTAGGGCTCGTGCGAGAGTGGGCTAAGACGTTCGGGCCCGATGGCAACTGCCGCATGGAGACATACGGCTACGACAAGATGGTGTGCGGCCTGGTCGATCTCCACGTGTACGCCGATGTACCGGAAGCGATGCCGTTGCTGCAGAGCATCACGCGCTGGGCCGACAGGACGTTCAGTCGCGAGCGGTCTCTGCGTGATCGAACGGATCCGACTACCTACTACGGTCTTCCGCACGAGTGGTACACGCTGTCGGAGAATCTCTACCGAGCGTACCAGGCGAGCGGCGATCCGTTGTTCAAGCAGTTCGCCGAAGTGTGGCTGTATCCCGCGTACTGGAACAAGTTCGCCAACACGGCGAGCCCCCCGGATGCGCAGGGAGCGCATGCATACAGTCACTGCAACACGTTCAGCAGCGCGGCGATGGCGTATGATGTGACTGGTGATCCGGCTTACCTTCGGATCGTCAGGAATGCTTACGATTACTTCCAGAACACGCAGTGCTTCGCAACGGGTGGCTACGGCCCGACGGAACGGCTGATGACGCCGGACGGAAGTCTTGGCCGATCGCTGGAATCGCGTCCGGATACCGCCGAGACGCCATGCGGGACGTGGGCGGCGTTCAAGCTGTCGCGCTACCTCACCCGGTTCACAGGCGAGTCGCGGTACGGAGACTGGATGGAGCGCATGCTGTACAACGGTATCGGTGCGTCACCTGTTCCGCGCGGGCGCGGCGAGGCATTCTACTACGCGGACTATCGCGTTGCCGGCGGGATGAAGACGCGCTACTGGGAAGGGTTTCCCTGTTGCTCCGGTACCTACATCCAGGACGTCGCAGACTATCACAACATCATCTACTACAAGGATGCCGGCGCGCTGTACGTGAATCTCTACGTTCCTTCGACGGTAAACTGGTCGCGCGGCGACGGCGACGTACGGGTGGTGCAACAGACCAACTATCCCGAGGACAGCTCGGTGAAACTTTCGATTGCAATGCAGAAGCCGGCGAGGTTCGCACTCAAGTTCCGTGTGCCGGCATGGACTCGTGGCGCAACCGCGGCGGTGAACGGACAGCGCGTGGACGCAACGTTCACGCCCGGCAGCTGGGGTACGATCACACGAGAATGGCGCGATGGTGACAGGGTGGAGCTCGACATTCCACTCGTCATGCGACTGGAACCGGTGGATTCGTTTCACCCCGATCGTGTTGCGGCCGTACGAGGACCAGTGGTTCTGGTGCTGGACGGCGACTGGCAGGACCCGAACTTCAATCTGCCGATGCACAACGACGAGCTGGACAGATGGCTGGTCGCCGATCCAAAGGTGCCTGGTGTGTTTCACGTTCATCCGCCGGGCGGCAAACGGGTGATGCCGAAATTCCAGCCGTTCTATGCGGTCGCTGAGAACTATCCGTACAAGATGTACTTCGATCGGAACGTGCCGGTGGCGACGCTCTGGTAGAAGAACCGTTCAATCCATTATGATCCAGCCGCGGGTGTTGTAATCGCCTGTGGCGCCGGTATAGCTTAGGTATCGAACACGACGGCCGGCGAGCTGTCGACATCGTCAGCGCGGAGAAGTGCACATGAGCATCGAATCGGAATATCTGCAGAGCGCCATCAAGACTTTCAGCACGTACAAGGATCTCGCGGACCGTGCGATGGCGCAGGTAACGGATGAACAGTTCTTCATGTCGCTGGACGCCGAGTCCAACAGCATGGCGGTGATTGTAAAGCATCTGGCGGGGAATCTGCGTTCCCGCTGGACCGATTTTCTCACATCTGACGGCGAAAAAGCCAACCGGGATCGCGACTCTGAATTCGAGATGAGCGACGCGACGACTCGCGCCGAGTTGCAGGAAGCGTGGGATCACGGATGGAGATGTGCGTTCGATACGTTGAACGCGCTCACTCCGGAAGATCTGGAAAAGACGATATACATACGAGCCGAGCCTCACTCTGTCGTCAAGGCGATCAACAGGCAGCTCACGCACGGCGCGTATCACGTCGGACAGATCGTATTTCTTGCGAAGCACTTTGCTTCCGGGACGTGGCAGACGCTGACGATACCACGGCGCGCGTCTCAGGCCTTCAATGCGGAGATGTTCGCGCAGAAGCGTGTGTAGCGGCAACCGACAGGGCCTTCACTCATCAAGTCGACAACCCGAATGAAAGCTCGCATCACTCTCATCACACTGGGCGTGGATGACTTGCAGCGCGCCGTCGCTTTCTATCGTGACGGTCTGGGTCTCGAAACCCCGGGAATCGTCGGGGAGGAATTCGAGAATGGAGCGGTGGCGTTCTTCGATCTTCAGAATGGACTGAAACTCGCGCTCTGGCCGCGCAGGAGCATGGCGAATGACTCGGGACTCGCGCTCGGGACTCCGAATTCGACCGACTTCACGCTGGCACACAACGTCACGTCGAAGCGAGAGGTCGACATCGTCATGCAGCAGGCACGCGACGCCGGAGCGGAAATCGTAAAGCCGGCACAGGATACGTTCTACGGAGGCTATGCGGGTTACTTTCTGGATCCCGACCGGCATCTGTGGGAGATTGCGTGGAATCCTCAGATGCTTCCGGCTGATTGACCGCGTCCGGTTGACCGCCAGTCGGTTCGGCCTAGTTTGATGTAGTCAGCTACGTCGTGCTGCATGGCCCGGGACAAATAACAAATGAATCAGCTCAACGGTGATGCGAGCAGCCTTTCTGGATTGTTGCCGCAACAGATCGCGCAGATCGAGACTCCTGCTCCACTGGTCGAGGTGTCACGCCTCAAGCGCAACCTCGACCGCATGGCTGATTATGCGCGGTTGCACAAGCTGCAACTCCGGCCGCATGTAAAGACTCACAAGACGACCGTGATCGGTGCCGCGCAGATGCGTCGTGGCGCCGCGGGACTGACCTGCGCGACGCCGCGCGAGATGGAGATCATGAGCTCGGTCGCCTCTGATCTGCTGCTCGCGCATCCCCCGCTCGGTCTCAAGATCGATCGGTTGCTGATGTTGCCGAGGTCGGTGAGCATCGTGACGGCGCTGGATTCGGCGGCGGCGATCGACTGGGTCGCAGATGCCGCGTCTGGTGCGAACCGTACAGTAAGGGTGTATGTCGAGGTGGACGTCGGGATGCATCGTGTGGGTGTCACGACGGCGAAACAGGTCGTGGAGCTGGCGGAGCGAGTTGCTGCTGAAAGCTGGCTCGATTATGCGGGGATCTGCTTCTATCCAGGTCACATTCGCGAAACGGTGGACGAGCAGAGTGCGAAGATCTCCGCTCTCAACGAGGTTCTGGGAGAGGTGGTTTCAGCTCTCGAGCGGGCTCGGCTCGAGCCGCCGACTGTGAGCGGCGGATCGACACCGACTGCGTGGCGCACACATGAGATGCCGCTGGTAACGGAGTTCCGGCCAGGTACTTACGTGTTCAATGATCGTACGACGGCGGCGCTTGGCGCGTGCAAGTGGGACGATTGCGCATTCACGGTACTCGCGACCGTAGTGAGCACGGCTGTCCCGGGACAGGCTGTGGTCGACGCAGGCTCCAAGGCGCTCGGCCGCGAGCCGATGCGCGGTGTGAACGGTGAAGGATTCGGCGCACTGATGGGACACGAAGACGTTCTCGTGTCAGCAATGTCGGAGGAGCACGGCATACTCGACCTGTCCAGAACAGACTGGCGGCCGCGCGTGGGTGACACCGTTCGCATCGTGCCGAATCACGTCTGCATCGTGGTGCATCTGAACGATGCGCTGTACGCGGTGGATGGCGATCGTGTGACAGGGGTCTGGCCCGTGGCAGCGCGCGGACGCATGGCGCCATTCACGGATGAGCAAGCAAGCGCGGTTACTCCATCATCCGAGATTCTGCTGTAGGAGTCGTGCGCGCCTGCGGTCGCGCTATCGCTTGATGAACTTGGGTGGTTGCATCAGAACCCAGGTATTGGGATCCAGCACGACATCCTGCGGTGGTGAAACAACCGGAATCTCGAAGTGCTGAGTTGCTCCCGTCATTTCGATCCTTGCAACTCGAGGCGCGACGCCGGCGCTGTCACCGACGAGTCCGATATCGAGTGGTAGCCGATATACTCCGCCTGACTGCGTCTGCGTGAGGTCGATCGAGACTTTCCGTGCAGCTGGATCGTAGCTCCATGTTCCGGTGAGCGCCGGCGAGTAATCTCGATTGAGCCACTGATCGAAGAACCAGCCCAGCTTCTGGCCGGATACTTCTTCCATCACGCGACGCAGGTCATCGGTGGATGCGTTGGAGTTGCGATAGCGGGCGTAGTATTCGCGGATGCCCTTCCAGAACGTGTCGGTACCGATCTGCGCGCGCAACATGTGAAGCACCCATCCGCCCTTCTGATAAACGAGTGGTGGGATGACGCCGCGAAGGTCCGAAATGTTCTTGTGGACCACGGGCTCGTTGTACTTCTGCTCGGCGGCCAGCGCAGTAGTGCGCGCGCGCGCGAGTCCCGACACGAATGCGTCGCGGCCGGAGTAGTGCTCCGTGAACAGCAGCGTGAAGTACGTTGCAAAACCTTCACTGAGCCATGCATCATCCCAGTCGCTCTCGGTGATGGAGTCGCCGAACCACTGATGTGCGACTTCGTGTGCGACGATTGCGGTTGCAGGTTTGTCCGTCACCACCTTTTCGCCGTAGAAGATGGCGCTCGCGTGCTCGGTACCACCTCCACCGAATGCCGCTGCTACGTTGGCGAGCTTTTCGTACGAGTATGGTCCGATGTGCTCGCTGTAGAACTCGAGGGCCTGTCGTGCCGGCTCTTCGAAGCTTGTGATTCCATTGTCGCGGTCCTGGTGCGCGACCCAGGTCTGCAGCTCGACGCCCTTCACCATGCCTGCGTGATGCACGGCGAACTGCTCCACACCGATCGCGTTGAGCCACGATGCGATCGGGACCGACTGCTTCCAGTGGGTGACCTTGCGACCGTCGCCGAGCAGTATCTCATCCTGCAGAAGGCCATTGGATACCACTGCGTACTTTGCCGGTGCGGTGACAATGAATTCGCTGGTTGCCTTGTCTGACGGATGGTCGATCATCGGAAGCCACTGGCGCGCCTTGTCGGGCCAGTTCCACGAGAAGAACGCGCGCTCGCCATGGCTGTTCTTGCCGATGTAGAGTCCGCTCGCCGGAACCCCGTGATACGCGACGGTGAATTTGCGCAGCTCGCCGGCGATTGTCGGTGTGGCGAGGCTGATGGTGAGATGATCGCCGGTGTGGGTGTAGCGCAGTGAGCTGCTGTCGCGGGTGACACTGGTGACGGTCATTCCCTTGCCATCGGCGGGTGTGGCGAGGTCGAGGAAGAAACTGGTGAGGCCGCCTTTGGTGAACCGGACCGTGATGGTGGCGTCGCCGCTGATCTCGTCGGTGGAATCGTTGAGGGCGAGCGCGAACCTGTAGTGCTGGACGTCGACGCCTGGTTGTCGCGGATAGGTGTCAGTGGCGGCCAGTGGAGCTGCGCCGAGTGAGATACCGAGTGCCACCAGCATGAATTTGCGCATCGCCGCCTCGCGGTCAGGTTTCGGATAAAATATCCAATACAAATACGACGCGCGCAAGAACGCTCGCTGCCCCGATTTGGCGCTATCCCCCGCTTATGGCGGCGAGGATCGTTATCGTTGCGGGGTCGCGAATAGGCGTGGACAGGCCGTTCGCGAAACGACTGTTCTCGCCGTCGACGAATATGTTCACGTGCGGGCGAAGATCGCCTTCTTCGGTCATCACGCGGTCGAGTACGCCCGGATATTGCGACTCCAGTGCGCCGAGGGCGGCGCCGACGGAATCGCACGATTGTTCGTGCGTATCGATGGTGACGACGGCGCTCCCGCGCGAGTGCAGTCGGAGCGCTGAGGGGATCTCGATGGTGATCGCCACAATTAGCTGATCGGAGTGCCTACCACCGCCGCCTTCACGCAGACGATGGATGGGAGTCCGCCGGCTATCTCGCTCCAGTTTTCACCGTCGTTTGCCGAGCCGAAGAGCTTGCCGCTGCGCGTGCCGAAGTAGATGCCAGCGGATGGGAGCGAGTCGGCGCTCAGTGCATCGCGGAGGATGGTTTCGTATGCGTCCTTTTGTGGGAGACCGTTCGCCAGCGGCTTCCACGATGCGCCGGCGTCGGTCGTACGATAGACGCGCAGCTTTGCTTCGGGCACGCAACGAAACTGATCCGACTCGATGGGGACGATGTACACCGTGTCGGGATCGTGCGGGTGCATCTGCATGGAGAAGCCGAAGTCCGACGGAACGTCGTTCGCGATATCTGTCCACGAATCGCCCCAGTTGTCGCTGCGGTACAGGCCCCAGTGATTCTGCAGGAAGAGACGCTCCGGACGCGCAGGGTGATTCACGACCTTGTGAACGCACTGTCCGAACTTCGGGTACTTGTCGGGCAGAAACTCAGCGCGGACACCGACGTTTCGCGCCTGCCAGTTGTTGCCGCCGTCGTCGGTGCGATAGAATCCGCCGCTGGATACGGCGATCGCCATGCGTCCGGCATCGTTCGGGTCGATGACTATGGTGTGGAGGCACAATCCGCCGCCGCCGGGTTGCCACTTGGGGCGGTCCTCGTTGTCGTGCAGGCCGCGGACCATGTCCCACGTCTCGCCAGCGTCGCGCGACTCGAAGAGCGCGGCGGGCTCGACGCCCGCGTAGATGACGTCCGGTTGAGATGCACGTCCCGGCAGTATCTGCCAGACCTGAACGAGCGATACGCCCAGGCCGGCGGGAAACTTGACGTTCTGACGATCGGGGGCGGTCCAGCTCTGTCCGAAGTCGTCGCTCCAGCGTACGACACTGCCCCAGTGGAAGCTGCGCGTCCCCGCAAGAAGGCGGTGGCGGCCGTTGCGTTGATCGAGAGCGAGGGAGTACACGGATTCACCGGGGAAGTGCGGTCCGTCGATGCGCCAACTGGTGCGCGCGGCGTCCGACCAGATGAAGAATGCGCCTTTGACCGTGCCGACCATCAGCACTACATCACCGTGAGCCTTCGCCTTCGTTTCAGATTTTGTTTCGGGATGTGTGGCAGCGCGAGATTCAGCGAGAGATTCAGCGAAAGTCATGGTAGTCTCCGTGGCGATGTCGCAAATCAAACGGGGTTCCGGGCTGTTCGCATAGTGTCACGACAGCGATATGACACTATGCGAACAGCGTTACTGCGCTTCTACTTCTTGACGGCGAGGCCTGTGACGAGGCCTTCGGTGTTGTGCGCGAAGCGGATGCCGTACACGCCGTCGGTCGACTTGAGCTTGCCCGGTGTGACCAGCTCGGCCCTGGTATAGCTGGCGACTTCGGTGCCGTTGATCGAGCATGACACCTTGTCACCCTTCACCGAAAGTGCGATCAACTGCTCGACTGGCTGATCCTTGCCGGCAGCCTTGTGCACTGCGGGGCTGGCGGCGCCTTCGCGGCCGTTCATCTGGAAAGGAGCCGGACCGAAGCCACGAACTATGAAATTGCCGTTGCCGTAGGCGGCGCAGTAGAGATATGTCTGGTTATCGGTTCCCATGTCGTTTCCGGCTATGAACACGCCGTACGGATGCGGGTGGTCGTTGAGCGACATGTATTTGGGCTCACGGAACGTCGCACTGACGGTGTAGTCGCCGCTTGCCTTGTCCGACGGATTCCAGTATGCGACGGCAGGTCCGGTGGTCACGTGCAGGGCGTCGCCGTCCTTGGAGAGCTTGGCGTCCTTAAGGGTCGAGCCACGCTTGGCGGCGCTGGCGTCGATCTTCCCGGTCCAGCCCGGAATCGAGATGCCCCCGCCGGCAATGCTGCGAGATGCTTCCTGCTGTCCCTGGACGGTAGTCGTCAAGGGTGAGAGCGCGACCGCGGCAGCGGCCAACGCATAGCTGTAAATGCGATGCATGGAGAACTACCTCTACTGAGTGTGGTTTACCGAACCGAGCCGCTGTAGGCCCAGAGGCTGATTTACCAGTGACAGATCGGGGAAATCTACAGGAAGTTATTCCGTCCAGCGTCATCCCGGCGAAACGGAACCAGAGCCGCATATGGCGGGCCGCGGATTGATCTTTGGGACGACATATAACAGCTTCGGGAAGATGGCTCGGGCTTCAGTGCCGCGAATAAGCCGGGTTGCGGGGCCGCGCCGCGTAATGCGAGGGATACGTCCATGGCAACAGTCAGTGTGCGTTACATCGTCAACGATGTCGATGCAGCCATTCCGTTCTACACCGAGCATCTGGGCTTTGCTCTGACGATGCATCCGGCGCCAACATTCGCGATGCTCGACAGGGGAGACCTGCGCCTGTTGCTGAGCGCGCCGAGTGAGCGAGGCGGCGGCGGTCAGTCGATGCCCGACGGGACGAAACCTTCGCCGGGTGGCTGGAACCGGATATCGCTTCAGGTAGCGAATCTGGACAGGTTCGCTGAAACGTTGCGCCAGAAGGGAGTTCATTTTCGGAACGACATCGTGACCGGCGTTGGCGGAAAGCAGGTGTTGATCGACGATCCGTCTGGCAATTGCGTGGAGCTGTTCGAGCCGACCCAGTAGCCGCGAATCATCACGATACTCACTGTCCGCAACGTGAACGCATACTTGCACGGAGGATCATGCTGCAGAACATAGCAGAGGCTTCGCTCAGCGACTGGGGAAGCTTCTATGTGATCACCGGATCGGCGGCGGCTGCGCTGACGGGGCTCCAGTTCGTCGTGATGGCGCTCGTAAACGACAGGAGCAGCCGTAGCAGTAGTGCGACGATCGACGCATTCGGAACGCCGAACATCGTGCACTTCTGCGCTGTACTGCTCGTGTCGGCCGCGATGAGCGCGCCATGGCACGTCCTGTCGTACGTGGCGCTGTTGATCGGCGCGTGCGGAATTGCCGGCGCGGGGTACGCGCTGCTCGTCGCGAGGCGAACGAAACGGCAGCCTGACTATGCGCCTGTGCTGGAGGACTGGATCTGGCACGTGGCGCTTCCGTTCATCTCGTATTTAGCGTTGTTAGTTGCCGCGATGCTCCTGCTCAGGGATGAAAACGCTGCGCTGTTCCTGATGGGTGCAGCGGCGCTCCTGCTGCTGTT
>DATNCZ010000472.1:0-3577 GCA_035553335.1 Gemmatimonadaceae bacterium | reverse complement strand
GATTGTATTCCGCTCTGATGCTACCGGTCACCGTGACGCTGCCGCAACCAGGCGCCGCGCCGTCTGGCGATGCTGACGGGGACGGAATCAGCGAAGGGAACAGCACCGGCTCCGAGCGCGAGATCTTCGTCAAGGCAAGCGTAGGCATTGCGCTCGCCACACCGTGTGAAGACGCCGAAGCCTTGCTGCGCAATGCCGACGTCGCGATGTACGCCGCGAAAGCCCGCGGAAAGGGGCAGGCCGTGCACTTCGAGCGATCGATGCACGAGCAGGCGCTCACGCGGCTGCGGCTCGAAGAGGATCTGCGCGTGTCGGTTGCAGATCTGATGAATGGCGGCGAAAGTCCGTTCGGCGTGGTCTTCCAGCCCATCGTGGCGCTGGACACGCACCGTGTGGTAAGTGCCGAAGCGCTGGTTCGCTGGCATCACCCGCGGCGCGGACTGATCTCCCCCGAGGAGTTCATTCCAGTGGCGGAGGACACCGGCCTCATCGTTCCACTCGGCCTCTGGGTGCTCACGCAGGCGTGCGCCGCTGCCGCGAGCTGGCCGATTTCAGCCGACGATAGTGAAATCGGCGTGTCGGTCAATCTTTCGGGACGACAGCTGCAGGAAGCTTCCATCGTCGACGATGTACGTGGCGTGCTCGCGCTGACCGGGCTCGCACCGGAGCGATTGACACTCGAAATCACCGAAAGCGTCGTCATGCGCGACACCTCTCAGACGCTGGACCAGCTGAGAGCGCTCAAGACGCTCGGACTCCGCCTCGCTGTCGACGATTTCGGGACGGGATACTCGTCGCTCAGCTATCTCAGGCAGTTCCCGGTGGACGTGCTCAAGATCGACAAGAGTTTCATCGACGGAATCGCGCGTGGCGGTGAGGGTGCCGCGCTGGCACGCACCATCGTCGCGCTCGCAGACACGCTTCAGCTACGGACGGTAGCCGAAGGCATCGAAGACGGCGCGCAGCACACGGCCCTTCGCGGGCTCGGCTGCACACTCGGACAGGGTTTCCTGTTTGCGCGACCCATGACGCAGAACGAACTCCTGCGTTGCATCGCGGGAAACGCGCCGGCGTCGCGCTAGCTCGCTAGCGGTTGCCGCTATCAGCGCGGCTCGCGTGCCAGTGCCGGCCGCCGATGTGTAGTTGTCCGGTCGTGGTTGGCGCTTCCAGATCCAGCAGGAAGCGTTTCCGCTCGAGTCCGCCGGCGTAGCCAACCAGCCGCCCGTCAGCGCCGACTACGCGGTGACACGGGACGATTATACTGAGCGGATTGCGAGCATTCGCTCCTCCCACCTCACGTGCAAGCGCAACGTTTCCCAACTGCTTCGCAAGCTGGCCGTACGAACGTGTTTCACCATACGGGATTTCGCGCAGCAGATTCCACACACGCAATTGAAATGCGCTGCCGCGCGGCGCCAGTGGAAGATCGAACTCGATGCGGTCACCTGCGAAGTACTCGCCGAGCTGCTGGCCAACTGCCTCGAAACCGGTCCGCACGTACGGTCCGAACGTAGCAGGGTCGGGCAGGCGCGAATGATCCGGGAAATACACTCCGGACAGCACGCCGTCGCGAGCGACGAGAGTCAATTCGCCAAGTGGTGAATCGATGACTATGTGACTGATGGGCATGTCTGTCTCCATGTTCATCTCCAAACTAGCTCGGCGCCTGCGTCATGCTCGCCATTTTCGGACACACAAGTGCCACGACATCGCTGCCGGCATTCCCATGACCATCACGCGTATTCGGGATCATCGCGGTGTCCGAAAGTGGCGAGACGACTGGCGCAACTCTGCATAGTGGCGAACGAGGTCGTCCAGCCTGAACGCGCGATTCAGACCGCTTGGGTTTGGCAATATCCAGACCTTCGAGCCGCCAAAGGTGAGTGATTGGAGGCCCCACTCGACTTTGCGGAGACCGGACATGGACGAGTATGCAACCTTCCCGAGAAAGGCGACATATTCCGGCGCGAAGCGCTCGATCTTCTTCTCGAGGCTTGCGGATGCGGCGAGGAATTCGTGCTTCGAGAGTTCGCCCGCACGTGCGGTTGGACGCTCGACCGCCGTCGTGAGACCGCAGCCGTGCTGGAGGATCGTGCGGTCGTCATCCGGTGCGATTTGCTCGGGCGTAAAACCGGCAAGATGAATGGTGCGCCAGAAGCGATTTCCGCCACCGCTGAAATGATGGCCAGAGGTGGCCGCCCGCAGTCCCGGATTGATGCCGCAGAAGATTACAGACAGGCCGGTATCCAGAATGTCCGGAAGTGTTGCAGGCGGACGTGTCGTGCTCATGCCGGAAAGCTAGCGCGCGCGCAGGCGATGAATCATCCGACTCGTGATGCCGTGCGTGCCGGCGCTCTCACCTGCGCCAGGGGCGCCGGAGCTCGACGCCGTGGAGGGCGGGCGCGAGCGATTTTCCGTAGATTTTTCTGATTCGCCAATCCGGAATTCGCCTCACCCACATCTGAACGACGGAGGTTGTCATGACAGGGCTCTTCGCGCTGTGGCTGCCGATCCTTCTTTCCGCGGTGATCGTGTTCATCGCCAGCGCGCTCATCCACACGGTGCTGCCGTGGCACAAGGGTGACTACCGGTCAGTGGCGAACGAGGAACAGGTCAGTGCGGCGCTTCGTCAGTTCGCGATACCTCCGGGTGATTACATCCTGCCGCGCCCAGCCAGCGGCGCGGACCTCAAGTCACCGGAATTTCTGGAGCGGGTAAGGCAGGGACCCAACATCGTCATGACGGTGCTTCCCAATGCCCAGTGGTCGATGGGGCGCAACCTCGGCCTCTGGTTTCTCTACTGTCTGATCGTCAGCATTCTCGCGGCGTGGCTCACCGGACTCGCAGCGCCGCCAGGCTCGGATTACCACGCAGTGTTTCACTTCGTCGCGATAACGGCGTTCATCGGCTACGCAGTCGCATTGTGGCAGATGTCGATCTGGTGGCGACGCTCGTGGATGACGACCTTCAAGGCCACGATCGACGGCATCATCTACGCACTGCTGACGGCGGGCGCGTTCGCCTGGCTCTGGCCCAGATAGAAGCGGGACAGCGGCGAGATAGCATCGTGAGAGCGCCAGTCCGGTCGCGGGCTGCGAGCCAATAAAAGGGGGGCTTCCGTAAAATTAGGTAGGTAGCTATCTATCTACCCGCATGCGCTCATCCAAGAAACATCCGGCGACTCCCAGGGACAGCCTCGAAGTGTCCTTCGTCGCCACCCTGTGTCCGCTCCGGGAGAAGCTGCGCCGTTGCTTCGACAATGAACTGACCGCGTTCGGGCTCTCTCGCGCGCTCGCAGCCCCTCTCCTGCGAATCTGGGAGAACGATGGTCTGCGCCAGAATGCGCTGGCCGAGCAGATGGATATCGAAGGACCAAGCCTCGTCCGTCTGCTGGACCAGCTGAGTGCCAGTGGTCTCGTCGTGCGGCGACCCGATCCGGACGATCAGCGTGCCAGGACTCTGCACCTCACGGCTGCGGGCGTGGAACTCGCCGGCCGCATCATGCCGGTAGTGGAACGATTGCGCCGGCAGCTTCTCGCGGGTGCCTCCGACGCCGATCTCGAGACCTGCAAGCGAG
>DATNCZ010000471.1:0-6044 GCA_035553335.1 Gemmatimonadaceae bacterium | reverse complement strand
GCCCCGTTCACGAGCGCCAGTATTCTTCCACGCGGCGCACATCGGATTGCGGCCTCCATTCCGCCAGTGCCGGAGGATGTCAGTACATACACGGGCCGTTGCGTCTGGAACACGTCGCGCATTCCGGCCTGTATGCGCGAGAAGATCTCGTGAAACTCCGCGCCACGGTGAGGGATCGGCTGGCGCAGCATCGCCTTCAAGACGTCTTGTCTGACTTCCGTGGGGCCGGGAAAGAAAAATGTGCCCGGCCGCGGTTCGGGTTGCTGCACTCAGATCTCCCAGTTCGACAGGATGACACCGGCGTGTGTCGGCTCCGGACGATCGGCGAGTGTCATGCGAAGGTCGGTCCATCGAACGCGCGCTCCCCGACGAATGAGCTGCGCATACAAAGCGCCGTAGACGCCCTGCATTCTGATGGCCACCCGACGCGTCCCGGATCTGCGTGCATAATCCGCGAGTTGGGTCGCGAGCACATCGACGTCACCTTCCGCGCGACACGCAAGCTTCAACACACGCAGCTCGTCCCTGCCCCGCCCTTCGACTAGCGGCGCGGTGTGACACAATGCAAAGCCATCGACCGTGCCGCCGCGCTCCAGGACGAGCGTATCTCCCAGTCCGAGCGCGTGAGTCAGGTTGATCTCGCGCGTGTAATCGTATCCCGGCGATATGTCGTGCGTGAGCTCCGCGCATCTCGTGACGAGGTCGATTCGCTCGCTCTCCGACAACCGCCCCAGCTGCACGATTCTGTTGTCCGCGTAATCCGCGTCCAGGGTAATGGTGATTGTGAGATAGGACGGAACGTAGCCCAGTGACGAGTAGAAGCCGATGTTGTCGACCGTCCGCGGCATGGTTTCGAGACCTATCACTTTCGCGCCGTGATCGGCGAGCCACCTTGTCCCCTCGGTGACTACGCTCTTGCCGATGCCGTGACCCTGGAAGGACGGAGTCACGGCGAGGGGACCCATCCAGCCTTCCGTGCCGGACAGATGACACATGTTGAACGCGACTATTTCGTCTCGCTCTCCGCGCCATAGCATTGCGCCGCCGTCAGCGTCCTCGATCGCGAACCGCCAGATCGCGGAGCTGAGATTCGGAACGTGAACGCCGACCAGTCCGTCCTTGCGGTATCGGTCGGTGAAGGCGCCGCTGAACACTGAATTCAGGCTTGCGACGTCCCGCACGGTCGCAGGATACGGCCCCGACACGCTCGGCGAGCGTCTGAAGTTCTTCGCGAATCCAGCCGTCACTCAGGCTCCTTGCATCGGGAATACCGTATCTACCTCCAGATCGTCGCGCTCCACGAGCCGAAGCGACGGAATGCCCTCGTCCGACCCGTCAACCACCGACGCGCCCGTCTCCTCATCATAGCGAACGACGATAACCCTATCGACCCCCTCGCGCACGCTCTCGATATGCGTGATGAGAATCACCTGCTCGAACCTGTCTTCCAGTCTGTGGAGCAGCTCCAGAACATTATCGCGTCTGGATGAGTCCAGTGATCCGAATACCTCGTCCAGCACCAGTAACGAGAACGGTTGACCCGACCGGTCGGCAATCATCTGCGAGATCGCGAGGCGAAGCACCAGATTGGCAAGGTCTTCCTCACCACCGGATATCACGGGCTTCGCTATACCATCCTCCAGAACGACGATGTCGTAACGTTCGTCCAGCTCGAGTCTGTCGTAGCGCGCGTCAGTAAGCGCGCCGAGGAACGAGCTCGCAATCTCGGAGAGTTCCGGGCGCAGGGCGTCGTTCAGATCGCCTCGAAGGTCACGAAATGCGTTGTCCAGCTCGTCGTGCATAAGCCGCTGGCCGTTCAGGACGCGCAGCCGTTCCGCCACTCGCTCATACTCGCGCTTCGCGGCCTCCGCGGTATCGAGGCGTTGCTGCGCAGCACGTACGTCGCCCTGGGCCCCGACGACTATCAGCTCGCTGGATCGAGACGCTTCAGTCGCGCGCTCGTAGTCGGCGCGAACAGTATCGTGCGCGGTCTGCGAGAACTCGCGGGTCGCGCCGGCCTTGCGCAGCGTATCGCGCTTCGCAATCGCCCTCGCCAGTTCCGCATCGATCCGCGCTCGCTCGACCTGCGCAGCAGGTGCGCGCTCGACCGCGGCCTCGAGCCGCGCGGCACGAAGGTCCATTGGTGCGAGACGCTCGATTTCCCTCCGCACGTATGCGTGACGCTCGGCATCGTACACGGCGCTGATCGAGTTGATCTCCGCAAGCATCTCCGCGCGACGTTGGTCCTTCGCCGCGATCTCGCGTTCGAGGGCCGGCAATTCGTGCACGGCGGCCTGCACCTTGGCAAGCTTCCGCTCGAGCGTAGTGAGCGCCGTCGCGAGGCCGCGCCGTTTCTCCTCCAGGGTCGATACGCCAGCCGGAATCGCGGCAAGTTGATCTTCGCGGTCCCGATAGTACTGGCCGTCCACGCGGAGCGTCTCCAGCTGCTCCGCGAGGTGCGTCACGACAGACCGGAAGTTGGCGCCGAGTACGCGGTTGCATGTTGGACAGATCCCCTCTGCACCCAGCTCGACGATGCTGTCGTGCTGCTCCTTCACGTCGGCGTATTGGCGGCGCAGCTCCTGCAGCTTCGTCTCCGCTTCCTGCTTGTCGCGTACCCATTCGGTGCGCAACGTTTCAAGCGTCTGGGACGTCTCCTCGAACTGCGTACGAGCTTGCTCCAGCTCGAGCGTCACGGCCTCTTCAAGAGCTGGTGCTGTCTCGAGTCGTCCCAGTCGCTCGCGCAGGCGGATCAGCTCATCTGCCAGTGCGCGCTCGTTTTCCATCAGCGCGAGCCGTCGCCCTTGCTGGCGAAAAAGATCGTCCAGACCGAGCAGCTCCTGACGCAGAGCGGGCAGCGGCGCAATCGCCGCGCGCAGCGTCGCCAACTCCTCGTGAACAGTCGCGATCGCGATCAGCTCCGAGGCCAGGCGCTCTCCATCTCTCGTGAGATCCGAAACCTCACGCTCGACGATCGTTATCTCGGCGAGCAGTCGCTGCCACTGCTCGCGCTCGCGCTGCGCCTGTTCCCACAACGGAGTCACACGCCGCAGCTCCGCGAGCGCGATCGAATGACGCGTCCCGGCTTCGTTCGAGCGGGCGATCGCATCCTGAAGACTTGCGGCCGCCACCGACAGAGCGCCCGTGATCGCCTCCGGTTCAGGCATCGCGGAGCGGAGGCCGGCGATCTCGGCGCCGATACGCCGGCGTGATTCGCGTGCGATCTCCTGCGCGGCACGCAATCGCTCGTAGCCCAGCACTCGCGACAGGAATTGCGCGCGCTCGGTGGTACCCATCGCCGCCATCACGGCGAGATCCTTCTGACCCGTGAAGTACGTATTGAAGAATTCGCCGCGCGACATCCCCATGCGTCGCGCTACGAGCTCGTTCACGCCGCTGATCGAATTGGCGACAGCAGATTCGGATCCGTCCAGATAGAGCGACGCTGTCGTCAACCCGCGCTTCACTCTGTACCGATGTCCGCCAAGCTCGAAATCGAGCTCGACCTCGACCGGGGCACGTGGGCCCGCGCCGAGGAACCGGACTCCGTCCCGTTGACCACGGATCGCCGGTTGCCCGTACAGTGCCCATGCGATTGCTTCGAGCACCGTCGTCTTGCCAGAACCGTTTGGTCCGATGATCGCGGTGATGCCGCGATCGAACGTCATCTCCGTCCGCGCGTGCTGCCGGAAGTTCAGCATGCGAAGACTGTTTATCTTCACAGCGAGTCGCTCACCGGAATGGCTGTCGCCGCGGCATCGGCCATGGTCAGATACTCCATGCCGAGCGACACGAATGCAGCACGATCGATCTCCGCGGAAATCGGTCGTGATTCCAGCTTGTCGCGCAGTATCTCCGGCAGGGACGGACGTCTTCCTGGTGCCCCGCTCGCACTACGGAGCACGAGCTCCGGCCGCCGCACGTCGAGGTTGAAGTGCAGTGCACGCCGCTTCACGTCGCGCACGGCCTTGGGGTCCATCTGACGCGCAACGTGTCGCGACACGTTGGTGATCACGAGCCGCGCTACGTTGTCGTCTATCGGCACGCGCGAATTATCCACTCGTTCTCGTATTGCCTCGTCGAGTTCCCGCGCCGTCATCGACGTGCCATCGAGTCGCGGAAGGTCCACCAGCGGGCGGGCGACGGCGAGTGGATGAAAGGTGTGGGTCGCCGTCTCCAGGTCCCACTCGATGATACCCTTCCCCCCGCGCACCGGATCGTGCAATCCAGCGGCCCGCTCCTCGTGGATCTCACCCCACGGATTGGCGCTGGTGTAATCGATCGAGCCGGAGTAGTAAGCGTTCGGCGCCACCTCGCGGTGAACGTGATAGTGGCCGAGCGCCACATAGTCCCAGCGCGTCGGCTCGATCTGATCCTTGCTGATCTCGACGCTGGATCGCTCCATGCGCCGCGCGTAATCCGGCAGTACGCCCTCCACCTCGCCGTGCAACAGCAGAATGTTCCGCTGCGCCGCGGGATCGGGTGTAAGCGCCGGAACACCGCCCGGCATGTCCGGGACCGCCAGAATCGAGACGCCCTGCTCCGGAAACTCCAGTCGCTGTGCATCACCTTCGACGACCGTGATTCCCAGGGGCGAGAACAGGCGAAGAATGCAACCCGTTTCTGCCGTGCGCGGGGTGTCGTGATTCCCAGCGACCATCACCACCTTCGCATCCGGCAACGACGAAACGAGACGCGCGAATTGCAGGAAGGCGTGCAGTATCGCGGGATTGGACGGGCGCACCGTGTGAAATACGTCGCCGGCGATGAGAACGAAGTCGGGACGCAATTCGATGGTCCGGTCGATCGCCCGCTTGAACGTGCCTGCGACGTCGGCTTCACGCTGATTGATCCCAGCGGGAGTCAATCGCTGATACTGCCGGTAGCCAATGTGAAGATCGGCGAGATGGACCAGCCGCATCGCGGTCAGTTCCCCACCAGTTCCATGAGCGACTGGATGATGCGCATGCGCGCATGGATCGGCGGCCGTCCCAGTGGATGCACGTCCGACACCACGCTCACGACCATCTGCGAATCAGTAATCCAGCCCAGGCGGCGGTCCACCTGCATCGTGCCCTCGATTGTTCCGAAGGTTTTTCCCACGGTTCCAGCTCCGTCCTGAGCGTGATCATGCGTCACGGCCCCGTGGAAAGATACGTACGCCACAGCGCCGCGTCCGGCCAGTGAATCCAGGCGGAACGTGGTGCGCACGTCCGCGGTGCTCGGCCCGCTGGTGCTGAGCGGTACCCGCATGTCGCGTACCCACGTATGACCGACCGCGACCGGATGTGGAGGAAGCATCGACGGCATCTGCGTCCCGACCCCGAAGACGTCACCCGAACCGTCCCCGACGCTCATCCCGCCACTCTCATCCACGCGTAGGCGAACCGTGCGGCCTTCGAGCGCACGCTGAGCCTCGCGAAGCGGACGCAGCGCAACGTTGGACGGAAAGACACGCACAGAGTCGGTCACTGAAAGAAGATCCGTGTATCCGTGCGCCCGTCGCAGCACGATCGCCCGCGTCCAGACACGCATCTCTCCCGACATCGTTTCGGGCGGATCGCCCGACTCCATTTCGAATCGCTGCTCCAGTTGCATGCGCAACGTATCTCCGGCTGGCGGAGCGATCTTCAGCGTAACGGTCTGAGCCAGCAACGGCGCCCCTGCCAGTCCGCACACCAGGAAAAGTGGTAACAAGCCACCCACTCCGCGGATCACCGGTCAGGCTCCGTATGGATCGTCGTTCGGTGCGCCGCGAAGCACGGCCACCTGCGGCCGCTGCTGCACGGACTGCGTGATTCGTTTTGGCAGCCGCGCGCGGAAGGTGCCGAGCACGTCCGCTGGTCGCTCCTTGAGAGTCACCGCGAGCGCGCGAAGCACGTCACCCTCATCGTGCAACCCGATGGCGTCTTCCACAACCTGCGGCGTAATCGAGGAATCGCGCGCACGGAGCGCGCGGTATACCGCCGCTTCCAGCGACACTTCTCCGCCTTGCGGATATTGCTCGGCCCCGAGACGACCAGCCATGACCGCCGGCCGCGGGA
>DATNCZ010000470.1:0-4681 GCA_035553335.1 Gemmatimonadaceae bacterium | reverse complement strand
TAGCCGATGAATCCGTGCGGGTTGCGCCGCGCGTACTCGCGTTGAACCATGGTCGCACGCCGGCTGTTCTCGAAATAATCGCAACGCTTCTCGCGCATGAAGCGATCACGGATGCCACGGAAATCGATCCAGGCGTGTGAGAACTGGTGTATGAACAGCGGTCCCGCAAACAGAAAATCGAAGCCATACAGATTCTCCCACTGGTATGTCGCGGTCCATGCCTCGTAGCAATCACCCTCGAGCGGGTGCGTCGGCGACCCCAGCGCGAGCGCATACAGGATGATCGCCTCGCTGTAGCCCTCCCATCCGTAGTGCAAGAATCCGGACTCAGGCTTCCAGCCCTGCTTGATCGTATCGCCGTCGTTCTGCGCCCAACGCCAGTCGATACGACGGTATAGCGCGTCGGCCAGCGCACGAAGCTCGATTTCGTCCGCCGTATTCGCGGTGAAATACCTGCTCGCCGTCAGCGCGCCGGCGATGAGCAGTGCCGTATCGATCATCGACAGCTCCGAGCGCCAGACGCGGGCACCCGTATGCATGCTGAGGAAGTGATAGTAGAAGCCGTTGTAGCCGGTTGCCTCAGAGCTTCCGCTCTGATCGCTATCGCGGAAGAACCGAAGCACGGCGAGAGTGCGTTCGACCGCGTCGGACCGCGCCATCCACCTGCGCTCGACCGCCACGGGATAGGCCGACAACGCGAATCCGACTACCGCGATGCTGCACGGCGAGTTCTCACGCGACGTGTCGGCGATCAATCCATTGGTCGGGTTGACGGTCCTCAGAAAATAGCCGAACGCGGCGCGCTGTAGCTGATCGAGCGTCTGCACGTTCACGGATTGCTCGTCGCTCACGTGTGGCGGCCGCACGTCTGCATCCAGGGGTTCACCTGCTTTCGCGTCGCGGCTGGCCTGCCGTTAGCACGCCTCCCGGAACGCGCGCGGCCTAACCCAACACACGACATCTCGCGTTTCACGCGCTGCTCAAAGCGGGAGTCGGCCCTTGAGATCAGCCGGAGTGAAGAAATCGGTGGAGGCGATCAAGCGTCTACCTCCGTCCACCATCCCGTACACGTTCCAGAGCAGCACGCCTCGCACCCGTCGCTCTCGCAGGTAATAGACCACGCCCTCCTTGCACGGATTCTTCCAGTCCACAACCATCTCCAAGTGCGAGTCCACTTCACCGACGGCTTCGTAGCCCATCTCGAAGAGGTCCGAGTAGAAGAACGGCAGATGGTCGTACGAAACCATCCGACCGGCCATGGCGACGCCCGCGTGACCACCCATGCTATTGGCGTTGTCCTCGTGCTCCACGCGGCGCCACTGATTCAGCGTGGGATCATGGATGCTCGCCACGTCGCCAGCCGCGTAGATGTCGGGATGGTCGGTGCGTAGAGACGCGTTCACCCGGATCCCGTTGTCCACCGTGAGTTGAGCCGCCTGCGCCAACTCGACGTTCGGTTGAACCCCGATCCCCGCGACGACGCCATCGGCGATGATCTCTCGCTCACGTTTGGTTGCTACATCGCGAACCTGCACCACCACCTTCCCTTTCCGTGATTCGCACCCCGTCACCGTCGTCCCGGCCAACACCTCGACTCCCTTGCCCCGATAGAACGCATTGAGAAATGTTGCCAGCTCGGGCGGATACATGCGGCTGCCGATGGCCTCGTCGGGGAAGATCAACGTGACACCCTTGCCGTTCATCGCCAACGCCGCGGCCACTTCGGAACCGATGAACCCGCCGCCGATGACGGCGAATCGATCGCCATGCTCCGTTAGGCCTCGCAGCCGCTCGTAATCATCGAGCGTACGGAAGTAGATGATCAGATCGTCGCCAAACGGTAGGCGCCGCGGCGTGCAGCCCGTGGCCAGGAGCAGCTTGCTGAAGACGTAGGTGGTCCCCTGGTCGTCCGTCACTATTTTGCTCCGCACATCCAACGCTCGCGCCGTCCGGCCCTGGTGAAGCGTCACGCCCTTGCCATCCACCGTTCGCCAGATGCTCGTCAACGGTTTGTCCTTCCAGAGCGCCTTGGACAGCGGCGGCCGGTCATACGGAGGATGCGGCTCGGCGGCAATGATGCCGATGGAGCCATCGCCATCCACTTCACGGATGCCGGCGACCGCCGCGGCGGCGGTCATTCCACCCCCCACAATCACGTATGTGTAGTTAGGCATTCGCGCCTTCACGGGAGATAGGCGAAACGCTTGGCACGGGACGCACGTCTCGCTACACGGTACGAGCGGTTCATTGTCGTGCGGAGTGCCGCGCAGAACTATTATGTAATAGCAGAATCTGTACCGCACGACTCCCAACGTTTCCAGCGGACGCGTGCGTACCACGTCCCGCACGGCATTCTCGCACCGGCGTGATCGGTACGACGCTATCTGAGCCGTCGCCTAACGTGGTGGCGGCGAGAGACCGTTGCGCCGGAGTCGGAGATCGCGGCGTGAGCATCGCGACAGTTCCGGCACGCGGTGCGCGTCTTGCGTCGTAGTCATGGGTTGGACTGTTTGCTGTGTCCTAACGACCCCAACAGGAGGCCGTATGCTACTCGCCGCCAGGCCGTATGCCGATTTCTCCCTCGTGCTCGCCGCATGTGTCGCGCTGGGTGCATGTAAGGCCAAGGAAAGCCCGTCGATGGCCGACACCACTTCAACGGCGTCGCAGGCCGCGCCGGCCGACACCTCGGCCGCGGCCGCGACTCCTGCCGCGCCGAGCACCGCAGCGCTGTCGGATGGCAACATCGTCGCCCTGCTCGATGAGGTCAACATGGCGGACAGTACTCTCGGAGCTGCGGCGCTTCCGAAGGCCACGAGCGCTGAGGTGAAGCGTTTCGCCAAACTGATGATGGGCGAACACCATGCCCTGCGTGTCCAGGGACAGCAGCTCGCCAAGAAGCAAAACATCACCGCTCAGATGCCGGCCGCCGATCCGTTCACGAGCGCGGTAACGAACGAGCAGGCAGCTCTCGGCTCCGCCGCCAAGGGTCACGCCTTCGATTCGACGTACATCGCCAACGAGGTCGGTATTCACCAAGCGGTGATCGGTTGGGCGGGCACGGCAGAAACACAGGCGCAAAATCAGGCGCTCAAGGATTTGATCAAATCCGCCGGACCGGTCTTGCAGAAGCATCTCGATCGCGCGCTGTCGATCCAGAAGACGCTACATTAGGCCGCGCTGCGGAGGGCAGCGCGAACAGGCACGGACGGCTGCTCGGACCGCGCGACGGCCGGCCACACGTCGGTTGCAGCACGGCGGCGAGGCGACGTCATATCGATGAATTGGACGTTGACCCGCTCGCGGACCTGATTCCGGAGCGACAGCGCTGAGGTCAGTGCATGCAGCAGGGACCCGCGCGCACGACGCTCCGGAAATGAATCGTCAGGCGATCCGTACCGTTTTCACCGTTGGCCACTCCACGCGGACGTTGGCCGAGTTCGTGGCGCTCCTGCGAGAGGTTGGCGTGACGCTGCTCGTGGATGTGCGCTCGATTCCGCGCTCCCGGGCGATGCCGCAGTTCAACAAAGACACGCTACCGGACGCACTCGCGGCGGCGGGGATCGGCTACCGGCATCTGGGCGCCCTCGGCGGACGACGCTATCGTCGAAAGAGCGCCCCTCCCTCGCGCAACACGTACTGGCGCGTGAATGCGTTCCGGGATTACGCCGACTACGCCGAGACCTCCGAATTTCGCGCCGGGCTGGACCATTCTATGGTGCACAATGTCATGTGTTGTACAGATAACGCGACGGCGGCTCTGCATCGACTGAGATGCGGAGTGGCTTTCGCTTCCCTGGTTGGAAACGGGAGAAGCCCGTGAGCCTCGAGTTTTCAATCGGCGCCCGCCTAACGCATTTCTTCGACTTCCTCTTTCTCTCGCTTCTGGTTCGGAGCGGGATCGAGATCCTCGGCGCGCACCCGAAACTCTACTGGCGCGACGACTGCCTGCCCGGGAGCGAGTGGGTCCGCTTCTCCCGAAAACCGCTACCAACCGACAGACCATGGACGGCGGAGGACGAGGTCGCTCCGCTGTCGCCGTGGATCGCGCTGCCCGGCCGCAATAACCTGGGCCTTGGCCGCCATTGGCATTTCTGGTCCGTCACGGGCTGGGTACTGTGCGGACTCGTCTATCTCGTGACGCTCGTCGCGACCGCGGAATGGCGGCGGGTGGTACCCGCCTCATGGTCGATTATCCCCGGCGCATGGAGCGCGTTCCTCCAGTACGCGACTCTGCACCTGCCGCCGAGCACCGGGTACAACGCGCTCCAGCAGCTCACGTACTTCCTCCTCATCTTCGGGCTGTCGCCACTCCTGATACTCAGCGGGATGTTGATGTCGCCCGCGCTTGGCGCGCACTTCCCGCGCCTGTCCCGGGTGCTCGGCGGCCGCCAAGCCGCGCGGAGCGTCCACTTTCTGGGCCTCCTGGCTTTCATCATTTTCTTCGTCGGACACGTGAGCCTGGTCATCGCCCATGGATTCGGCGCCGGAATGGCGAACATCGTCCTCGGTAACGAGCGCCGTTCACACGCGCTGGCCGTGCTCATCGGCGCGTGCGGCATTGCCGTCGTGATCGCCGTGAACATCCTGGCGACGCGATCATCGCTTCGCCGGCCGGCCGTCATCAAGCGACGCCTCGAGTTAGGCATTGATCCGCTCCGGCGGCTGATGTTTCATCACTGGA
>DATNCZ010000469.1:0-7574 GCA_035553335.1 Gemmatimonadaceae bacterium | reverse complement strand
GTCGATGACGGGCCATCTCGTTTTCTCGACGCTTCACACCAACGACGCGATCGGCGCTTTACCAAGACTGTTTGACCTCGGCATAGCGCCATATCTCGTTGCAGCTACGCTGACCGCGATTCAGGCCCAACGCCTGGTTCGTATTGCATGCTCGGCATGCAAGTCCCCATGTGAGCTTCGCAGTGAGCTCGTCGATCTACAACGAAGTGTCGCGCCAGAACTCCCGGTTGCTGATTTCGTTCGCACAAACGGCTGTCCGGTATGTCGCGGTACGGGCTTCAAGGGACGCATCGGGATCTTCGAGATTGTTGCGGTCGACGACGCCATGCGAGCCGCGATTGCCGGGAGTGCGCCGAGGGCGGAGCTCAAGTCGCTCGCGGACGAACGCGGGCACCGTCCCATGCTCGCCGACGGGATCGCAAAAGCCGCGTGTGGCATTACAACCATGGACGAGGTGCTCAGAGTCTGCAATGCGTAACCAGCTACGTGACAGGCGTGCGTTCACGCTGATGGAGCTGCTCGTCGTCATAGCGATCATCGCTACACTCGCGGCGATCGTTGCGCCGGCAATATTCCGCAACCTTGGCGACGCGAAAACCAGTGCAGCGCAGAGTCAGATCGAGATGCTGTCGATGGCCCTCAACTCGTATCGTCTCGACAATGGGGACTATCCAACGCAGGCACAGGGTCTTGCAGCGCTGCGTGTCGCACCTACCGGCAGCGATGCGCCCCCAAATTGGCGCGGTCCGTACCTGACGCGTGACGTTCCGCTGGATCCCTGGCGACATCCTTACATCTACACTTTTCCCGGTGTCGAGAACCAGGGAAGCTTCGATCTTTACACACTCGGCAAGGATGGCAAGCCCGGCGGTGATGATGAGGACACGGATGTTACTTCGTGGGGCGGACCAGTGCATCAGTGAGCAATACATCCGTTCGCTACACGGGCCCGAGCGCATTCAAATATCACGCTGCGCAGTCGGACGGAACGCTGCTCAATGGAACAATACTCGCCGCGGATGAGCGAACTGCTGTCGATGCACTTCATGCGCGAGGCCTGTATCCGATTAAAGTGTCACGGGCGCGATTCAGGTCGAGCCGAAACGCGCCTCGCGCATCCGACGTCGCGCCCGGACTGCGCGTGTTGGCAAATCTCCTGGCTGCCGACATTCCAATGTCTCGTACGCTTGCTACGTTCGAGGAACTGGCGCCAAAGTCGTGGGGACCTGCCGCAGCGGCAACGCGTGAGCGCGTGAGAACCGGCGGACGGCTTGCAGACGGCTTGCGAGATGATGCAGGTCTGTCGCCGGTGCTCGCAGGTATTATCGCCGCCGGTGAGTCATCCGGTGACCTTGCGCCGGCGGTCCTGCGAAGCGCTGAGCTGGCGGAGGAAAATGCGTCACTCAGATCAGCAGTACGCGGCGCGCTGGTGTATCCAGCGATTCTCCTCGTCGCCGGAGCGTGCTCGGTTGGTTTACTCGTGGGTGTGGTGCTTCCGCGTTTCGCGACGATTCTTGCTGATACCGGACAGGCGCCACCACCGTTGACCCAGCTCGTGCTGCACGTAACCGCGGGCATCCAGCGAAATGCAATTTTGGGCGCAATACTCGCGATACTTGGCGTCGTCGGTTGGCGAATCTGGACAAGGACGGCTAATGGCGGTGTGATCTGGAACGCCCTGCTTCTCAGATTTCCCGGGGTTGGTGGTATCAGACGTTCTGCAGCAACGTCACGCGTCTGTACAGCGATGGCGGCGCTACTCGATTCCGGAGTGCCTGCGGCGGTCTCGCTTGGTCGCGCAGCTACGGCAGCGGGCGATGCGGCGATTGAATCACGCCTCGCGACTGCGCGTGCCGGCGTTACGCGCGGTGAGTCCATTGGACTTGCGCTTGAAGAGTCGTCAGCGTTGACCATCGCTGCCGTGCGCCTTATCCGCGCGGGCGAAGAGTCGGGCAGAGTTTCAGCGATGTTCCTGCATGCCGCCAGGATCGAAGGTGAGAGAGCACGTGAGCTCACGCGCGGCGCAGTACGCCTCGTCGAACCGTCGCTCATTCTCGTATTCGGTGCACTCGTAGCGTTGATTGCTGGAGCGTTGCTACAGGCGGTCTACGCCATCCATCCTGTGCGGTAGGATGGCTCACACTCGTTACAGAAACCGCCGTGACAAGAGCCGGCGCGGCGTCACGCTCATAGAGCTGCTTGTGACGATCGCAATACTCAGCGTCCTACTCACGATAACCACACTCTCACTGGCCGGCGAGAAACGTCCTGCCGGAACGGTTCTGCCCGTTCCTGCTCGTATACATGCACTCAGATCGAAGGCGATCGATTCAGGAAAGCCACAGACCACGGTGTTGAGCGATACGGGCGGCAGCGTGCTCGTTACTGCTTTACCAGATGGTCGCGTGGTGTCCGAGATGCCGAATCTGGACAGAAACGCTGGTTTCGTACGAGTAGTACGTGCTCAATAACGATCGAGGTGACGGTCGGCGCGGGGCGGTCCTACTCGAGGTCATCGTAGCAATGACCATATTCGGCATTGCGGGGACGGCCACGCTGGTGCGGGCTACGGAGGCGCGTCATGCGCTCGTTCTGTCAATGGCGAGCGAGGATCGGCTCAACGCCGCGAGTGCCTTTCTCGATCATGTGGTCCTGTGGCCGAGGGAGGACCTGGACCGGCACCTCGGCACACATCCGCAAGGCCAGTGGTGGCTGGATGTAGAGCATCCAGCCACCGATCTCTATACGATTGCGGTCGTCGATTCGGGGTCACATCAAAAACTGTTGGACACGATCGTGTATCGCAACGCACCGCGGACGCACAATGCGTACTGATATCGCTCGGACGGGATTCACCCTCCTCGAAGTCCTCGTAGCGGTGATGATCGCTGCGATGCTGTTACTGTCGGCTGACGCTGTGTTCGAGCAGCTCGCTTCGTCGCGGGACGATACGGCGCGATCTTCCGTGACGCGAGACAGGCTGCAGAACTCCGACGCGTTGGTAAAAAGCTGGGTGCGGCAGATCGACGTATCGCCCACTGCTGGACCAGCGTCGTTGCCGCACGCATTTGTCGGCGATGCTTCCGAGTCAAGGTTCACTTCCTGGTGTGTTGCCGCCGGGGGCTGGGAGCAAGCGTGCGCGGTGTCACTGCATACCGTTGCCGATTCGACTGGCGTCGGCGTCGTGGCGGTGAGCTCCGCTGGCGATTCGGCTCGCATTCAGATGCGTGATAGCACGATAGCGCTGCGCTACCTGAGCGATGCCGCCAACGGCGGGCACTGGGTAGTCAGCTGGCCATCCGGGCCCACTGTGCCGCTCGCGATCGGGATAGTAAGCCCGTCCGATACGATCGTCTACAGGGTTGGAGCACGAGGATGATTCACAAGCGCAATGGAGCAGCCAATCGTCGCGGCTTCGCTTTGATCGCGATACTCTGGCTGCTGGTCGCGATGGCCGCCTTGGGACTCGATGACACAGTGACGACGCGCGACGCACTGGCTACCGCGCAAAACCGGATCAACGTCACACGAGCTATGTGGCACGCGGAGGGGTGTGGAGACGTTGTGCGAGCGACGGCGGATAATGCGCTTGGAGATACTCTCGTCTCGGCGACTGCTGCATGGGACACGCTCGATCGTTCGTTGGCAACTATTGGCGCGGAGCTGCCAGGCTGTGCAATCAGCGCGCGGACCGCGGGCGACAGGCTCAACGTGAATGACGCAGATGCCGATGCGTTGATAGCGGCGTTCATGGCGGACGGCGTCGCGGAGGAAAACGCCGATAGTCTGGCGGACGCGTTGCTCGACTGGCGCGACGCGGACACCATTCCGCGTCCCCGGGGTGCCGAAGTGGGCTGGTACCGCGCCGCAGGACGTGTCGTGCCAACCAACACGCCGTTTCAGGACGAAAGCGAGATCCATCTGGTTCGCGGCTTCGAAAACGCGGATTCCCTGATCGCACTTCTGGGAGTCGAGCCAGGAAAAATCGTACTGGATCATGCTCCGCTCGCAGTTATCGCGTCGCTGCCGGGAATGACACCAGAAGCAGTGGCTCACATCGGTGAGCTTCGGTGGAGAGGCGAGCCTGTCGGCGACGTCAGGCTGCTCGCCGCATCGCTGAGTGAAGACGCCCGCGCCAGGCTTGTTGCTGCGTATCCCGATCTCGTTCGAATGATCGCGACGGAGCCGGATGCATGGATCGTACGGATCACGTCAACTTCCGGAAATCCGCCAATCAGCGTAATCGAGGAGCTCAGGCTGGTTCGCGCCGCACGCCGGGCCGGTGTGACACGCGCGAGACTCTGGCTGTGACGCCGCCATGAAGCGTATCGGATTGCATGTCGGTGAGAATGAGATCACGGCCGTGATTATCGAATGGGGCAAGGTCGTCTGGTCTGCTGCGACGCCCTTGCAGGTGAACTCTGGAACAATCACTGCTGCGCACGTCGTCATCGCTCTCGACTCACTGTTGAGTCGTCTGCCGAGAGATTCATGGCGCACTCTGCGTGTGACTACTGCGTTTGGACTGCCATGGGGCAGAGTGAAGCTGGTGAAAGGTGTTCCAGCGATCGGTCGTCGTCGCGAGCTCGAGTCAATGTTGCGTTTGAATACCAATCGATTTGTTGCATCGACGCGACCGGTGATTATCACGGGCGCGATTGCGGTTTCGGAGGGGGAAGTCAGTATTGGCATTGTTGATGTCAGCCTGATGGAGGGCGTCACCCGTGCAATCGCGAATCAGAAGCTGCGTGTGGGCTGCATCGTGCCGGCAGCAGCAATCAAGCTCATCAAAAAAACATCCGAGACGCGCGACGGCGACCCTGTTTCTGACAGCTACGCAACAGGGATCGCGATCGCCGCGCGCGTCGCTGGTGCCGACCGGTCGCTGAAACTGGGACTACGTCCAAGCGACAATCCGGCAGCGGTCGCACCTGACACGTCCCGAAGAAGGCTGTTGATAGCCGTGGGATGTCTCGCTGCTGCCGGTTTGGCCTACTTCGGAAGTCAGTTGAATATCGAGCGACAGACCGTGAGTCGCGACAGGCTTGCGGTCCGTAAAATCGCCGTGGTAAGCGACAGCGTTGCTCGGGAAGATGCAGATCTCGGGCGTCTGAACCGTGATCTCATCACCACCACGAGCTTCGCTCGCCGCCGTATCTCGACCGCGCTTCTGCTGGGCGCCATCACGCAAGCTTTGCCATCTGACGCCGCGATCACGACACTACGCATCGATACGACGACGGTCGACGTTGTGACTCTGTCGCCGAGGACGGCGGCTGTGATCGACGCCCTGGCTGACGTTCCGTCGCTCGCCACACCAACGATCATTGGCCCCGTCAGCCGTGAAACAGTCGGGCCACGGGAGCTCGAGCGAGCGACGATCAGGTTGCACATCGTGCCGGATCCGAACCGTGCAAAAACCCGTTTCGAAGTGGACCGGGAGCAGGATAGATGATGCGGTGTCGTCAATGCCGCGGAAGCTCCACCGGACTCGTCATTCCCGCGAAAGCGGGAATCCATCTGCTGCCGATCAGCTTCATAGTGTCATCGCACTCAGAGATCGATAACGTGGATTCCCGCTTTCGCGGGAATGACGGTGGGTTCCAAGCCGGGGATGCACCCGCGCCCTACCGCAGGATACACGATTTACCAGGACTCGAGACCTATGCCGGAATCTGCAGCTCGATATGGCGAGATATCCAAGGATACTCGCACGCTCCTCATCGGCGTTGCGTGCGTGAGCACGATGCTCGTGGTCGGGAAAGTCATACCCGCCGTCATCGCCTCGCATCGTGCGAATGCGATACAGCTGAGGACGATTCGCGGCGAGCTGGTCCAGGATAGACAGATCATAGATCGCCGCAACGAAATCATGAGATCGCTGGACGCGACAACAACGGCGTTTCTGGGCATGGCTCCCGCATTCCTGAAAGGCAACGCGCCGAGCCAGGGGGCCGCGATGCTCGCATCGGTAGTTGCGGACGCTGCGGATGCGAATGGTGTGCATCTGTCTTCGTTGCAACCGGTTGCTGACACGTCGCGTCATACACTTGTTGTCCCTGTATCGGTGCACACGAGCGGTACTGGCGACATACGAGGGATATCGGGAATGTTGCGCGATCTCGAGAGCGGCGTACCGGTCGTCGAGGTTCAGCAGCTGACGATCGCACAGCCAGATCCGACGGCTCCCGCAGACCACATGGAAATGTTGCATGTCGAACTGACGGTGCGCGGGCTTTACAGGAGTGTGCCTGGCGCGCCGGATGACGGAGCGGGGCAGTGAGACGCCGAGTCTGGGAGCAATCGCTCTGGGCAATGACTGCGGCGATTCTGGGCCTCACTGTGCGCCAGGTCATTCGTACTCGCCACGCTCAAGACGGTGCCGCTGTGACGGACGTATCCCGAAGCCGATCGGTGAAAGCACCGGTGATGACGATGTTTGATGGCGACTCGCTGGACAGTGCAGCGAGTCACGCCGTGACACACGACCCGTTTCGCCTCGAGCGGAAACCGGCAAACGTCGCATTCTCGATCGCTCCTCCCGCTATCGTGGGCGCGCCACCGCCAGGTCCACCGGTGCGTATTGCGCTGCAAGGTATGATCGGTGGGCCGCCGTGGCGCGCGATCGTGTCGGGAATCCCTGGGCACGATGGGACGATCATGGTGTCATCCGGCGACACGCTGGGCGGCGTGACGATCCGTCGTATCGACCGAAGCGGAATAACAGTGCGCGTAAAGGATTCTACGTGGACCGTAACTCTAGCAAAGGCAGGAGCTTGATAAAGGATTCATATCATCGTTGTCTTTCCCGTGCCGCGCTCGCTCTTGCATCTGGGGCAATGCTCGTTGTGGCTTCGAGCACTCCACTCGTCGCTCAGGCACACGCCGCGCAGCAGGATACGGTGTCGATTCATCTCGTCGACGTGGATGTGCGCACTGCCATTCAGGCGTTGAGTCAGTACCTCGATCGGCCAGTTGTCTTCGGTCCGATCGGCAACAGCAAGGTGACTCTTCAAACTCCTCATGCGATTCGCGTCGCCGAGGTGTTACCGCTGCTCAAGGCGACGCTTCAAGCGGAGAATCTGGAGATAGTCGCTGATTCTGGCGGTCCGTACCGGATACGTCAGAAATTGCCGTCGGTACCGCCAGCCGATCTCACCGCTCGCGCGCCTCCCGGTGGTGAGACGCGGCTGTACGTCATTCGGCTGAGTCATGCGCGCGCGGCCGACGTCGCGGCTACAGTAAACTCGCTTTATGGGCGAGCGAGTGCGTTTGGCGAAGTGGGTAGCCGTTCCGCCACGTTATCGCAGCAACTATCGCAGACTCGTCAGTCCAGTTTTGATGCGATGACGACACAACCGCAAGTGTCGCAGTCGGGCATGCCATCGGGTTTGATTGGAGGGGCAGTGACGGGACGCTCGGCGACGCTATCGGGCGAGACGACGATTGTTCCGGACGCATCGACCAACGCGTTGCTCATCCGGGCAAATGCCAATGATTTCGAGCTGATCAGCGCCGCTGTAAAAGAGCTCGATGTGCGGCCGCTCGAAGCACTGATCGAAGTACTGGTCGTC
>DATNCZ010000468.1:0-14235 GCA_035553335.1 Gemmatimonadaceae bacterium | reverse complement strand
CGTACAATGGGAAGCACGGGGCCCATCAGCAGAATAATCGCGCCCCATGCGCCGGTCATCTCGCTTATGAGAGGATCGTAGATCGGCACGGACACTACCCGAGTCACGAAGTCGAGGTAGTGATATCCAAACATCAGGAGGCCGACCGCGGTGGCCACGACCACGACGATCTCTGCGCGCCGCCGGAAGACTCTCATGCCACGAAGCTCTAGTGAGAGAAAAATGCGTAAGTTCAACTTATGACTAATCGATCCTGACGTCGATTGTCCATACCCGTGGGACAAGCGGGTCGTATCGGGGACGGGCGGCCATTCTACCCGTGAATGGCCGTGGATCTGAACGAAGGAGCGGTTGAATGAGATTCGCATGGATTGCAGCGACCAGTCTCTGGATGATCGTCGCCGTTGCGCCCGCTGGTGCGCAACGCCCCTCCTGCGCGCCGACAATGCACAGGATCATGACCGACTCAGCCGTCGTGTCGTTCGAAACCACATGGGCGACGGCGGCGGTTGCGCATGACACTAGCACGCTACGATGCATGCTGGCCAACAATTTCGTCGATACCAACTGGCAGGGCATGCTGCGAACCAGACGTGACGTGCTCGCGAGCGGCCCGGTGACCCCGCCGGGGCTGACTCAGCATTTCAGCGAATGGCGTATCGATCGCTTCGACAACACCGTACTGGTGCGGGGATTGAATACGATCACCGGTGCTGACAACAAGCCGGTATCGACGCTTCGCTTTACCGACGTGCTCCGGTATCTGGACGGGCGCTGGCAGGCCACTGCCGCGCAGGAGACGATGGTGCGGCAATAGCTGCAGCAGGGCATGCGGCGAATGAGACCGTTCGCCGCACGACCGGTGCACCTCGCCGCAATGTCGGCGACAGGACAGCATTGTACGGGTTACGTTAGCATTGCGTGTAGTTGTTCACCACGGAACGGAGCTGACGCATGAGCAACCCAGCACAGTGCATCACGATAATCGGCGCGGAATATGGCGCCGCGCTCGGCATCGACAGACTCATGGCCGCCGCTGGCTACGACGTTCAGAGAGCCGACGATCTCAGAATCGCGAGCAGCACGCTGGTGAATCGCCCCGGTGCGATCGTCGTTGCGTCCTGCACCCCCAATGCACCGCCACTTTCGATGATCAGCACGCCGCGCTCGGCGAGCCGGGACACACCGATTCTGATACTCGCTCCATGGGCGTCAGGGACGGGCTCTTCCGCCCTGGGAGTTTCGATGGGAAGCAGGTGCACGGTCGAGCCCTTCGCTCCCACCGAATTCCTGGCGCGACTCAAGACGCTGGTACAGGAATCAGCGCCGAGCGACGATGACACTGCGAACGTACTCGCATTTGGCGACGTCGAGATCGATGTTCCCGCCTGCGCCGTCAGGAAGAACGGAGTACCTGTTGCGCTCACGACCAAGGAATTCGACCTGCTGGTCGCGCTGATACGAATGCGCGGCGCAATCGCCTCGCGCGCGACGTTGCTCAAGGTGGTCTGGGGCTACCACTCGGAAGTGGTCACTCGCACAGTCGACATTCACATCGCCGAGCTCAGGCGCAAACTGGAACCGGTGCCGTCCGAGCCGCGCTATCTGATGACGGTCCGCAAACGTGGATATCGATTCGCCGGGCATCGGATCAGCTAGACCTGCGGGGCCGACCGTTCAGCCCGTGCCATCGACCATTAGGCGTGCGGGTTCGCCCTTTACGCCGTCGAATGGTATTCTCCATGGTATGACGTCCGACGAGTCGAATTCCGCCACGACGCCCGCGGCGACCCTTACCGCTCTGGTAGCGGATGACGAGGCCATCGCGCGCGACGGACTCGGCCATATACTGGCAGCACTGGATGGGATCGAAGTACTTCCAGGCGCGAGGAACGGCAGAGAGGCGATCAAGATGATCCGCGCTAACCGGCCGGATGTCGTTTTTCTGGATGTCGAGATGCCCGACGTCAACGGGATCGACGTTGTACGCACCCTGCAGGAAGAAGCGCCGCCGGAAGAGTTGCCGATCTTTGTCTTCGTCACCGCGTATTCCAGCTATGCGATCGAAGCGTTCAACCTCGCCGCGTCGGATTACCTCGTCAAGCCGTTCACCGATGCGAGAATCGCCCGCTGCATGGATCGGGTGCGACGGTTGCATGCGCGCATACGGGCGGAGCGGCTGAGCCAGGCGGTGTTGTCGCTGGCGCGGAATGATTTCGCGCCGACTGCGGCTGCAGCCACGCCCAAGGCGTACGTGCAGCGCATCCTGATTCCGCATGGCGTGCGTACTATCATCGTGCCTGTGAATACCGTCGAATGGATCGGCGCCGACAACGATTACATCGTCGTCCATTCACAGGGAAAGGCGCATCTCCTGCGCGGCACACTCGGCGCGATCGAACAGGATCTCGATCCGAACAACTTCGCGCGTGCGCACCGATCGATTCTGGTGAACGTCGATCAGATTGCGGAGCTGAGACGCGAACGGGACGGATCGGCCGCGATGGTGCTGCGCGACGGAACGCGGCTACCTGTCGGGCGTCGACGCTACGACGAGATCCGCGTTCGTCTCGCGAGTCACGCTGTACGTGGTGTAGGGACCGACCACTAGCTCCGCCTTATCGCCGGACGTCGGGACATCGGCGGTACGCCACGGAGCGCAGACGCGGACGCTCACGCCACCGCGCGGGTCATTGGCGATGGCAAGGGATCCGGCGTCACCGTAGAGCCTGTGCAGCCGCTCTTCCGTGTTCTGCAGGCCGACACCGCGGCGTCCGATTCTGCCACCTGGCAACGACGGTCCGTCGTTCCACACCGTGATGCACACGCTCTCCTCCGACCGCCGTGCTGAAACGACTACGGTGCCGCCATTCACGCTGCGCGCGATTCCGTGACGGAGCGCGTTTTCCACCAGGGGCTGCAACAGCAACGTGGGGACCATCGCGTCCTGCGTTTCGTCCTCGATTTCCCACACCACCTGAAGCCGGTCGGCGAAGCGCACGAGCTCGATCGCCAGATACTGCTGTATCAGCGATATCTCTTCGCGCAGCGGACGCTCGTCGGTGCCACCGCTGTCGAGCACGCTTCGCAGAACGTTGCCGAGCAGCACGGTAACGCGAATCGCTTCATTGGAATCGCGGCGCGCGAGCAAGGCGATAGTGTGAAGCGCGTTGAACAGCACGTGCGGATGCAACTGTGCGCGCAGCGAATGCAGCTCCGCGCGGGCAAGCTGCGCTTCCAACTCCAGTGTGCGCCGCTCGCGCTCGCGATCGCGCGTTGCATATTCCAGAGCGAGACACGTTGTATGCGTTGCAGCGTACAGCACCAGCGTCATGACGATCGAGCCGACGAGCACCGACTTGACCAATGCGGGCGTGAGTTCGAGCGGCGACGGCCTGAACTCGATGTTGGCCCAGACGTAGACCGTGGTGTACAGGACGAGCGCGAGAATCAGAAACGCAACGTGCACTCCGATGGTGCGAAGATCCGGACGCCGCTCCACGGGAAATCTTCTCGCAAGCGCGAACACGACTGGCGTGAGCGGTACCCACACGTACCATCCAGGGCACTGCATCGCGAGCGCTCGCCAGAACGCAATCGGGTGCCCCTGGGCGCCGGCCGCTACGTATGAAGAGTACGATGCGACGAAGGCGGGCAGCGACCAGATCGCGACGAGCGTCCTCCAGCGGAGGCCACGCATACCAACATCAGATGCGGCGCCGGAGGCCGGCGTAACGGTTCTACCCATCGCTTGGACGCCCCGTGACATCCCGTAATAATAGCATCATGAATCGCAATACGGTGAACGGTATATACCCGCGCTTGGACGGCGCGTTTGTGTCCGTCAACGGCAAGGCGCGATTTCCGCATGCATGTGCCGGCGCAAATGCTCGTGACATCAGTCGACTCACATCGCAATACTCGTCGCGAATGTCAACGAAATCCATGCTGGCAACTGCATCGTGCAGTGCGAATCGTTGGCCGACAATCACATGCGATTCACCGTGCTGCGAATGCGCTCTCTCGCAATGTGGTTGTTACGTACATGTACGCCAGTCAGATATCCACGTGTAAGATTTCATCTCTACAACAGAGGTACCCGAAATGCACCTTGGAACCCTGACACTGGCTACTGTAGTACTCTCCGCCGGGCTCGTCGCATGCGGATCGTCGGGCGCGAGCGGAAGCGGAACCATGGGACCGCCGGGGCCATCCCCCCAAACCGCAACGGTAGCTGCTACAGCACAACTGGCCTTCTCGCCCAACGCCGTCACCATCGCGCCCGGTGGTACGGTGACCTTCGCCTTCGGAACGGTGGGACATTCGGTGAAGTTCGATACCGGAACCAATCCGCCCGGCGACATAACAGGCGTCAACGCAAACACATCGATCTCGCGCACATTCAACACAGCTGGAACCTACACGTTCCACTGCACGATCCATCCTGAGATGACTGGCACCGTCATCGTCGCCGCATCGTCGACGACGAACAATCCGGCGCCGCCTCCAGGCTATGGTCCGTAATTGAACCTGGGATGGAGGGTGGGGCTGGTCTCGCTTCCGCTATGCTCGCCGCGGATCAACCCCATCCGACATTGCGCGTCACCGCGAATTGCCATGCAATCCGCGTTGGTCGCGCTACTTCGAGTGCTCGCTCACCCAATCGGCGATCGTTCCCAGAACGTCGGCACCGATGAGTTTCGACGGTAACCTCGAATAACCGCTCGGATCACCGGTCGGGTCCACCAGGAATAGATGGTCGAGCTCCGGAAAGACGTGCACTGTAACATCCTTGTCGCCGCCAGCCCGTAGCGCCGCCGCGAGCTTCTCCGCCTGATCCGGGCTGATCTGCCGATCGTTGCCACCCTGAAGCACCAGAGCGGGAACGCGTACGTTCCTGGCCGTCGCGATCGGATCGTACGACAGATAGTACTTCACCCACGGTTGATGCGCCGCCGCCGAATCCAGGATCGCGTCCTGTCCCTTCAGTATGGAATCGCGCCGCACGGCGCTGAGCGCAGTGTCACGCGTGACAGCGTATTCGAGTTGCGCGTGACTGATCTCACGGCCGGTCGACGCCGGTCCAGCGAGTGTCACGATTCCCGCCAGCGATGCATCGGTTGCCGCAATCATCGGCGCGATCTCGCCACCCTCGCTGTGTCCGATCAAAAAGAGGTGCCCGCCATCTATGTCGGGCCGCGACTTGAGATAAGCAAGCGCAGCGCGGATGTCATTCGCAAAATCGGCCGTCGTGGCCGAAGCAGCATCGCCGCCCGATCCGCCGAAGCTCCTGTCGTCCATGCGCAGAACCGCGATCCCGCGCGCACTGAGTGTGTCGGCTATCTGGCGGAACGGACGATAACCAATCACACCTGGGATGGTCTCGTCGCGATCCTCCAGTCCCGAGCCCGTTATCATGACCACCGCCGGAACGCGCGCGTTCCGGCGTTTGGGCATCGTGAGTGTTCCAGCGAGTACGAACGACCCGGGAGTAACCACCCTCACATCTTCACTCGTGTACGGCGCGTTCGCCGGTGCGGAGTAATCGGGCTTGGCGAGCGCGACACCGGTCGCGGAGTACGGAATCGTGTGACGTACGATCTCCGAATGCTGGGCGGGAACTGCGCCGCCCAGAACCTCTCCATTCGGTGACGTGTGCAACCGCAGCTCCGCCCCACCCACGTCGACGATCGTGGAATCCGCGCCGAGCCGCGTGACAGTCGCCGACACGGTGCTGCCGCCCTCGATGAGAAAGAGAGGGATCGTGACCGGTCCCGCTCCGAGTCGACGTGCACGCTGCACGAGTACCTGCAGCAACGCAAACGACGGATTGACCCACGGAATTGCGCCGACCTTCGTAGCGGCACGCTGTATTCCAGTACCGACCTGTGCGAATACACTATCATCGACGATCGCGACTATTGCGTGTGCCGTGGGTGTCGTGCCCGCTTGACTGTACGCCTTGATCTCGAGACGCGACACGAGATTCTGCGAATCGACTTTCACATCCAGCGTGTAACGGCTGCTGCCGCGCGCATCCATCGCCGCGCTGATGTCGTTGCCGTTCTGTTGCACGGTCTCGACGGCGATTGTGTCATTGCCGCTCTTCAAAACGAAAGACTCGGCGCTCTTTGCCGACGCAGACTTGTCGGGCGCAGATTTACCCGAGGATTTGCGCGGTGCAGATTTTGTGGATTGTGCGAGCGCATTCGTCCCGATGCACAGAACCAGCGCGACCAGCGCACCGAAGCAATTTCCAGCGATTCCGTGCATGGGACGCGCACGCCCGATAGCGGTGCATGCGCGCGATCCGAGTTCGTCAGTCAAACGAAACTTCCGGGTTATTGGTGAGCATTGAAGATGCCCTGCGGCCCGGGGCCGGGCCAGCGCCAGCGCTTTCCGCCTGGTGCGATCAGGCCCGATCGTCAGATCCGGGCCCGTCACCACGCGTTGCGGGCGGTGGCTGTCTGATGAGCTCGTGCTCCTCGCACGGGTCGCACGGTCCTTTCTCGACGATGTGTTCAGTCGGCGGCTCGATCACCGTCCGTAGCACCAGCGGCGAGCCTTCGAGGCTGGCGTGCTCCCCCAGCGTGGCGCCGAGTTGCTGAACTCGCTCCGCGATCGCAACAGCATTCTCGGCGTCCGGCGTGGTCAGCAGAATGTGGAAGGTGTCTCTACCCTCCGACGCGATCAGGTCCGAAGTCCGGAGCTCCTGGCAGAGTCGCCACAGCAGTGCGCGCCGCAGGCTCTCAGCACCTCCCTCGGCGGCGACGCGTATAACCCTGACCATGGTGTTCCTGCGCCTGGCCCTCCGCTCCTCCCAGTTCTGAATTATCCGAAAATAGGGGATGTTCGGCAGGCCGGTCGCGGCGTCAGTAAGTGCTCTCCCAAGAAACGTATCCACCCTTCGATGCCCCCGATACACTGACAAATCACCCTACCCTTGCAGGAAACGGGCACATGCAAGTGATTCGCTCAAGTCTGACGAGTAAATTCCTCGAACGATCGTTCGATTTGGGATTTCGGAGTATTCAATGGCTCGGCGAGGCCGCTACGGAGTACTATAGGGAATAGGTTTAACTGATGATCCTGTGGAGGATGCGGTGAAGACACGACGCTCGGTATGGCTATCCGGATTGACGCTGGTCGCTGTCACTGGCGTGGCGGCGTGCAACGCGCCGGCCAAGCCGTCTTCGGATCTGACGAGGGATCTCGACGCGGCATCGTCGACGTCGTCTTCGCTCACGCTCGCTCCCACGTCCGGTAGTCGCGACGTGGTTTCCGCGGTCGAGCGAGCCCCGGATGCGCAACGCGCACCCGCGCCAGCGCAGAAACAGGTCGCCGAGCACAGAGCGCCGCCTGCGGTTGTCCAACCGGTCGCAGCTGCGCCGCAGCCGGTGACGCCACCGCAGGCAGTGGCGGCCGCACCGACCACCGTGACACCAACGCCCGCAACCGGTGAGGCGACACGTCGTCCAACGCCGGTGCAACAGGCACCACGCGGCGGATACAAGACAGAAGCCGAAGTCTTCCGCAACGCACCGTTCCCGATCCAACCGTAGCTGCAGGTAGTGAGTCCGCGCTATTTGCGCGGACGGGTCGAGCCGTCATCCGCGCGTGATTCCCCGCGCACGACGGTATGATGCGCGCAAACGGACAGAAATTTCGCGACATGATGCTGCGGCGCGAAAGTAAGCTCGGCATGATCGTGACGCTTGCGGTTCCGCGGGGCTCCTTGCGTCCAATCCCGACCGGCGCGACATTCGAGTATCGTCGGCCCCCTCTCGCTTAGGAGCTTCGCCATGTTCATTCGCCCAGCGATTATGTTGGCGTTCCTTGTTGCGCCGCCCCTGTTCGCTCAGGGCCCTGGCTCGTCGCCACGCTCCCCCGATTCCGAAGTGCGCGACCAGTGGGTCACCGTCAGCAAGTACCTGGCTCGTTCGGCGGCCGCGGTGCCGGAATCTTCCTATGCGTACAAGCCGGTCGCGACTGTTCGAAGCTTCGGTCAGCTCGTCGCGCACGTCGCGGGCTCTCAGATGATGTTCTGCGCCGCGGCACTTGGTGAAAAGGTGCCCGCCGAAGACGACTTCGAGAAGCGGAACATGTCCAAGGCCGAGCTGGTGAAGGCACTGGATGAGTCAAATACGTACTGTGCACGCGCGTATGCGGTGTCGCCCTCGAATCTGGGCGGAGCCGTGGAAATGTTCGGAGAGCATTTCACGCAGGGCGGTGTGCTCGTGCTGAACGCGACGCACGACAACGAGCATTACGGGAACATGGTTACGTACATGCGCATGCTCGGGCTCGTGCCGCCGTCGAGTCAGCCAGCGCAGTAGTAGTGGGGTCAGGTCTTGCCCCGTGCGCGTGGAGTTCCACGCGCACGGGGCAAGACCTGACCCCCAATTTCATCAAGGAACTCGCTCGTTGGCAGCTGGGAATGCCGGTGGCGGGTAGGGACCGATCAGATCGACGGTGTAAATGCTCGCCCAGAAGTCGGGCGGTCCTTCGCTCTCCGGAACCTTGTTGCTCACAGGTTTGACGGCCCGCTTGAGATATGCGGCGATCGCCTGCAGCTCCCTGTCGGACATGTAACGCCAACCCGGCCACGGCATCGGCGGAGCCAGATAGTGCGGGTGCTGCGGAAAGTTGCCGACACCGGGAGTACCCGACGTGATGTCGACGTCAGGCGTGTCTTCGGGACGAAGGCCATAACGCAGCGCGTTGAATATCTGGCGTTCGGTGAACCGCCCCAGACCCGTTGCGTTGTCCGGTGTGAGATTGCGCGGACGCGTCCGCCAGCACGGTTTTGCATCGAGCTTGAGCGCGCAGGGCCCGATCAGAAACTCCTGGTCGGGACGCGTCATGCCGGCGAGCCATTCCTTCGATGCCGGGCTGGCACCACCGTGACACCCTCCGCAATCGTGATTCAATACCAGCGATCTTCCCAGTAGAATCTCGTCGTCGGGAGAAGGCGTCAGGTGATTCGACTTCAAGGCGACGCGTCCAGCTTCTTCCGGACTCTGGTGTACCCATCCGACTATTGCGACGGCAGATATTAATGAGCTGACAGCAAGCAGTCGCGTAAGGAAGGTTCGCGTCACTTTGGCCTCCTTGCAGGGGTTATCGCACTTGCAGAACCGCCATCATGCCATGATCCTCGTGCGCGAGGATGTGACAGTGAAACATCCACTTCCCAGGAAAGTCGGCGTAGCGGACAATGAATCGCACGGCTTCGTGTTTGGGGATGTTGACGACGTCCTTCCAGCTGCGAAACGGTTCCGGTACACCGTTCCGGTCGATCACCTGAAACTGAAATCCGTGAAGGTGAAATGGATGATCCATGCCAACGACGTTCTCCACGTCCCATATCTCGGTCGCACCCACCGATGCCTGCATGTCGACGCGTGACATGTCCATCGTGTGTCCGTTGATCATCCCCTGGCTCAGCACGACAGTGCGCGTAACCGTGGCAGTCGCCGTATCGAGTGCGGGAACGACTCGAAACGTCGTCGGCAGCGTGACAGGCGCCGGCATCACGCGATCGCTGTAGTGCAAGTCGAGCAGAGCACGCGGCGTATTCCAGTCGTCCGGCCGAGTCTGCGGCATGTAGCGATCGTAGGGCAGATCCATGAGCTGCACGTTGCTCCCGGGTTTCCCCGTTCCACGAACGAGCAGCTCCACTCGCTCGGAGTTGGCAACCACGATGTCGTTCCTTTTCACCGCGTGCTCGAACAAACCATCGTCGCTCCCCACGTGCAGCAGCACCTGACCGGGGATGGCAAGCCGGTACACTCGCGCCGCGGACGCATTGACCACGCGCCAACGCTGGACCTCGCCCTTCCGGATGACGATGGTGGGCATGACCTGGCCGTTGACGAAGAGCACGTTGCCTTCGCGCCCGTTCTCCATGTCAATGTCCGACTGGGTGGAATTCGAATCGGCGAACTCGATCGATCCGTCGGGTCGGAAGCGGTTATCCGACAGTACGAGCAACTTTTCCGGAAGCGTCGCTATTGGATCATTGGCTGCGCGAACGATGAATGCGCCGAACAATCCCATCGCAGCCTGGTACTCACTTCGCCCATCGGGGTGGGGGTGATACCAGTACGTTCCGGCGGTTCCGCGCGGGATGTTGAAGATGTAATCGTAGCGTCCGCCCGGCGGCACAGGGTCGAACGGACTGCCATCCATGTTTGCAGGCAGATGCACGCCGTGCCAGTGCACGGTTGTCGCCTCCGGCAGCTCGTTCCGAAAGTGGATGATGACGCGGTCGCCTTCGTGTGCCTCCAGCGTTGGACCCGGAACGGATCCGTTATACGCATACACATCGGTGAGACGGCCCGGCAGAACGGCAATCCGAGCGGGCGCCGCGACGATGTTTACCTCGACCGTGTGCGGCCTGGAGGAGATGTTGCGCAGAACCGGCGGGTTCCGGAGCGTGTCTGCAGCCGGTTTGGAGCCGACCTGTTGCACCACCACGGGTTGCGCATGCAGCGCAGCCACTGGTACTATGGGCATCACAAGCGATGCCGCCATCAGGCTCCGAGCAATGGAGCGGAGGTTCGCGAGACGCCCAACGGAAGTACCCAACGACGCCTCGTTGTGCGTGGAGAGCGACAGATTGCGCAGGTGCGAACGGCCTGACCAAGGGCTCCAAGATACGGGGGTCGCGCGCAACCGCAAGAAGAACTTTCCACTGCACGAGCCAACGCCCCAGACTCAGGCACCAATTTCACTCACAGCCCACACATCGTGACCGACCACTTCCCCATCACACCCAGCGCCTCAGCCAGGCCGCTCGGCCCTTACTCTCCCGCGATGGGATTCGAGCGGCTGGTATTCGTCTCGGGACAGGGCGCGCTCGATCCAGCCACGAATCGCATGGCAGGTGCAGACGTCGAAAGTCAAACGGAGCAGTGCCTCAGGAATGTGCAGACCATACTCGAGGCGGCCGGATCCAGCCTGCAGCATGTGCTGCGCTGCGGAGTCTTTCTCATCGACATGAATGAATTCAGCCGGATGAACGCTGTTTATGGTCGCGTGTTCGGCGATCACCGCCCTGCTCGCACGACGGTGCAGGCGGCGGCTCTGCCGGGCGACGGACTGCGAGTCGAGATCGACTGCATCGCGTACATACCATAATCGAGCAATTCCGCTTCCCGTCCTCTTCCACGTTCGGCCTCGTGGTCAGGGGTCACGGTTTGGGTCTTGCCCCCGATCACTCAAGGAGATCACCCAGTGATGGTTCAGCTCGCAGCCATGTTGCTCGTCCTCCAGACCGCCGCCAGCACCGGCACGCCGACCAGCGGCGTGCAGGACGCGGCTTACGGACCGGACGGCCGCCTGGCACTCGCCATAGACGGCGACATCTGGGTGCAGCGCTCTGCGGGTGATGCTACGAACTGGATCCAGATCACGTCAGGCGCTGCATGGGACCGCGAGCCGGCGTGGAGCGCGGACGGCAGCTCACTCGTGTTCGCGTCCAACCGCGATGGCGACTCCCGACTGTACAAAGTGCGGCTCGGCGCCGCAGGAAAAACGACAGCGAATCCTCCGCAGCGTGTAACCGATTCCAACGAATGGGAAAGTGATCCCGCGCTCGCAGCGGACGGCACGCTGGCCTTCGTCCGCGGCCGCGGTCCCGCTGCACGAGTCTACATCCGTTCGACAGATGGAAAGGAGCGGCGCCTCACCAAGTCGAAGACCGGCGCCGAAGGTTGGCCTGCATTCGCGCCCGATGGCAAACAGATCGCCTTCGTGACAGTCACGGAAACCGGGAGCAGACTCCGCATCGCCTCGCCGCACGGCGATTCCATTTCAACCGTCGTGGCCAATCGCGAAGTCGAGCATCCGACGTGGTCGCCGGACGGGCATCGGATCGCATTCGGCACGCGTAGCGGTCCCGCCGGTGTCTGGATCACCACGCCGGACAATGATTACTTGAATCTCATCAGCGCGCGCCGGGCTGCACCGTCGTGGTCGCCCAGCGGAAACACCCTCGCACTCGTGGAGCTTCCACCGCCGCCGCCCGGCTACAACGGTGATCCAGACCGTCTGGGTGATCGCGCCGCGGGAGCAGTGCAGAAAGGATCGGGCGAGTTGTGGTATGTGTCCGCACCGCCAGCACCCGACAGTGGAAACTCCGCCGCGGTGGCGATCGCAGTCGATCGTCACGATCGCAATGCCGCGCGATTCGACGCCGCGTGGCAGCGCACCGCGCAGCTGTATTACTCGACTCCAGATGCTGCATCGCGTCGCACGCAGTGGGAGACACTCCGCGACGCGTTCCGTCCGCGCGCACTCGCGGCCACGTCCGATGATGATCTCGCGAAGATCGTGCACGAGATGCTGTTGCGCCGTCCATCGCTGCGCGAACCAGCTACCGGACACGCCGCCGTCTCGAGCGCGAATCCGGTTGCCACTGAAGCTGGTCTGGAAATTCTTCGCAAGGGTGGAAACGTCGTCGACGCCGCGGTAGCCGTGTCATTCGCACTCGGCGTCGTAGAGCCCGACGCGAGCGGGATCGGCGGCTACGGCGAGATGCTCATCCGACTCGATTCGATGCCGCGCCCCGTCGTCATCGAGTTCATGACTCGGCTTCCGCAGGACGTCCTCACCAACGAGCACGCGATCCTCGTCAACGGCCACTATCCTGACGACGGCCCCGTGCTTCCGAACGTACCGGGCACGATTGCAGGGATGCACAAGGCATGGATGGAATACGGAAGCCACAAGGTCAAGTGGGCCGATCTCGTCGCACCAGCAATACGCGCGGCGAGGAACGGATACGTCGTGAGCGATGGCCTTGCCACCACACTCGCCACGGAGCGAGAGCATTTCTTCAAGTACGAAGGAAGTCGCAAGCTGTTCTTCCCGAACGGGAAGCCGCTGCAAGCTGGCGATACACTTCGCAATCCCGACCTCGCGTGGTCACTTCAACAGATCGCCGACAGCGGCGCCAATGCAGTGTATCGCGGAGCTGTCGGCCAGAGGATGGTCGCCGATCTGCGCGGACACGGCAATGCGATGCGCATGAGCGATCTCATGCGCTACTACGCCGCCGAGCGCGAACCGGTTGCGGGGAGTTACCGCGGCTTTACTGTCTACTCGAGCGCGCCGCCGGTTTCGGGCGGTGCGACGCTCGTTGCGCAACTCAACATGCTCGAGCGTTTGCCGCGGCTCCCATCATATACTGAAGATGCTGCCACCATCCACGCGATGATCGAAGCGTGGAAGCTCGTTCCCTCGGCACGCAACCGCATCGCAGATCCCGGGCTCTGGCCGGTGAACATCAGCGCATTCACGAGCAAGGACAGTGCGAGCGCACGATGGAAATGCTTCGATGCGCAGCGCGCGCTCACGAGCAAGGAGCTGAGCGAGGACACGCCCAAGTGCGCCATGGCGCGCACTGGTGGTGCTGCGAAGGACAGTGCGAGCGGTGCAGCGAGCGATGCCGGCCGCAAGCAGAGTGGAGGGGACGCCGGAAACAACATGCTCGCGACAGAATGCGGCGGCACCGACGCCGAAGAGGGCGAGAGCGACTGTCATCGCACCGGAACCACTGCATTCACTGTCGGCGATGCAGATGGCAACGTGGTAGCGGTGACTCAGACGCTCGGCACCTGGGGCGGCAGCTTCTACGTGTCACCGGGACTCGGCTTCCTCTACAACGACAAGGTCACGTCGTACGGCAGCGACAGCGCCGCGTTCGGAGGTCGCGCGCCGTTCGCTCGCAACGGCAGCACACTTGCGCCTACGATCGTCTTCCACGGATCGGGCGCGAAGCTTCGTCCCGTGCTCGCGGTTGGTGCCGCGGGCAACTCGTGGATCACGTCCGCTGTGTACAGCATCGTCGAGGGAGTGCTGGATCAGAAGCTGGACGTTCAGCACGCAATCGAGCTTCCTCGTTTTCTTCTTTCACGCGACCGCGTGGGGAATCGCAGCGACTTCGTCGTCGAGCTCGAGGATGGCTTCGCGCCGAGTATGGAGCGCGACCTCGAGAAATTCGGCGACCGGCTGCGTTTCATCTCGTTACCTGGCGAGCTCAGGATGGGCTACGCAGCCGCAGTGACGTTCAGTGACAGGACCGTAACCGCGGGCGCTGATCCGAGGAGAGCCGGCGCAGCCGGGGCGATCGAGGCAGAGGGGAAAGGCAAACGACAATAGTGAACGCTAGTGAATGAGATCGGATCGTACCAGATAGACACTTCCACCGTGACCAGTTCCGCCACCGAT